>JAOABV010000054.1:8349-11268 GCA_026418155.1 candidate division WOR-3 bacterium
GAGATTAAAGTTTTAACTAATCTGCCAGAAATATCATAAATCTGTAAAGAAACATTTACTTGACCTGGTAGCGAATAATGGATAGTGGTTAGTGTTTTGAATGGATTTGGTATTGGTGCTTTTAATGTTAGTGGAGAGAATCTCTTTGTTCTCGGTTGTGCTTCAATACCAGGAGCAAACGGAACAGGAATATGAAGCATCGCAATTGGATTTCGGGTCGCTCTGCCTTGTGTCATAACTACAGACCCTGCAACCGAATCAATCATAAAAGTAACATATAAGGTATCATACGCAACTCCTGCAGCACATGGATATCGTTTTGATGTTGTATTAGGTGTTGTCACCCTGCGCACAACTGGCCAGGTTAAACCGTTATCTCGGGATTCAGCCACCCAAATATCAGCACGATTATAACCAGTTGTTGGGTCAACATTGGGAATAGAATCAAATTCTTCCCATACTGCATATAAATATCCGGTTGTTGATTGTTGAACAAGTGAAGGTCGACACGCCCAAAGGTAGTTAAAACCGCCGCCAGCAATAAGGGTATCAGTATCAGCCCTTCTTACAAAACTCCAAACCGGATTGTTAGTTGGACAATAATGCCAGATTTCGGCTGGAATAACAACAGGAAAAGTATCATAAAGTACAGCATTGAAAGCAGCAATAATATGTAAATTATCAAATCTATCAAACATCGCATACAGAGAAGTAATATGATATGAGGGTTTTGCATAAGGAATTCCTTGAAATGCTGGTGGAAAGGGCATTAAGACCGGTGTCTGCCAAGTTAAGCCACCATCATTTGATATTATATAATAAGCCGAATCAACCGGCGCTGCTAAACTACCAGGATGCTCCCATTGCGTCCAAGTTATAATAATTTTATTAGAACTTTTTGATGCGTGTATATTTTGACACGGTCCATAAGGTTCGGGCATAGGAGGACATATTCTTATCGGTGTAGACCAAGTGCACCAAGGTTGAATCCGAGAGTAGTATAAAGTATCATCATAATCACCTATCGGGTCTTCTTTAATCATTGCACAATGAATTGTTTGGTTCTGAGTGACTGCGACTACGGGCCAGAGAAAACCGGTGGGACCTAAACAATAAATAAAATTTCCGGTTCCAGATGCTAAGTCTTTTCCGACAATTGGTGTTAAGCGTCCACCGATTGACTGGTGCGCACTAACAACCGCAACACCAGCAACTGGGTCATAATCAAGACTCCCAAAACCACTTCTTTGAGTAAAAACATTAGATAAATCACCAAAAATCCAAGAATGAGTTAAAAAACTATAAAAATTATATCCCATATTTCGGTCAGACCAAGGAGATGATAATTCGTTGCTGCGCATACAGATTGCATGCACGCCATTAGCAATTGAATCAACTCGCGACCAAGTCCAGGTTGGACCACCGTAGGGCCAATCATAAGTTGTATAACCAGCAACACTCATTGTATAAAGCAGACTATCTGGAAATGCAACTTTTATCTGGGTTGGACTAAAATTTCTCTCTTCAGCAATAACAATTAAAAAAAGGGATATGAAAAGACTTAATGTTTTCCTCATATCTCCTCCTTAATATGGTTTCGATTAAAGATTTACTTACCATAAAATATCATCCTCCAACTATCCAGTTGCTAAATAAGTATACATCACTTATTTTGTTGTGTCAAGAATATAAATTGATTAGGTAAGTGTATAAATATTGTGTAAATTTAGACTTGATATGTTAACAATAAAGGTATATCCTGCTATGATAGACAATTTTAATAATAAGAAAAGGAGCACACACCTAATGGAAGAAAAAAGAAATTACCCGAAATTCTTGACGCTACCCACTGTAGTTACTTATTGACGATAAGAAAAAAATTAATTATCATTTTCTCTTATATAATTTTAGTTAATAATAATTAACGATTAGCAAAAAATTAATTATCATTCTTTCTAAAGAAGATTTTAGTTATTAACATTGACGATTAAAAATCAATTATCATTCTTTTTATGAAGATTTTGGTTATTAATTGGCGTTGTATTAAGAATCCATTAGCAGGTGGCGCAGAAATTTATTTCCAAGAAATCTTCAAGCGAATTGTTAAAGTAGGACATTCAGTCACTCAATTAGCAGTTAAATTTGAAGGCGCTCAAGAACAAGAAATTATCGATGGCATTAAGATAATCCGAATTGGCTCTAAAAATACTTTTAATTTTGCGGTCTATCATAGACTTGATGATATTCTCAGGCAAGATAATTATGACATTGTTATTGATGATTTAAATAAGATTCCTTTTTATAGTCCTTGGATAACTAAAAAACCAGTATTAGCATTAATGATGCATCTTTTCCGAAAGAGTATATTTTCTGAAGTATCAATACCTTTTGCCAGTTATGTCTATTTAATGGAAAGTTTAATTCCTTTATGTTATAAGCATAACAATTTTGCCACCCTTTCGGAGAGTTCAAAACAAGATTTAGTAAAAATGGGAATCAAAGCCGAAAAGATAGCAGTAATTCCGCCTGGTATTGATTTAAGTGTTTATCAGCCCGATTATGCTATTAAAGAAAAGAATCTAATCCTTCATACTGGTCGCCTTAAACGATATAAATCAGTTGACCATCTGCTTTATGCAACCCAGAAATTAAGTCAAAAAAGAAAAGATTTTAAGGTCGTAATTATTGGCGACGGTGATGATTTCGCAAGATTAAAAAATCTAACTAAGAAATTAGATATTGAAGACTATATTACTTTTACTGGTTATATTCCAGAAAAAGAGAAAATTAAGTATTACCAGAAAGCAAATGTCTTAGTTGAGAATTCAATTAAAGAAGGATGGGGAATGATTGTAATTGAAGCCAATGCTTGTGGCACACCAGTGGTTGCAGCACGGTCGCCGGGCTTAAAAGATGCGG
>JAOABV010000055.1 GCA_026418155.1 candidate division WOR-3 bacterium
GTCTCATTCGGAGACCCTACGCTTTCAAACCCTTTGGTTTCAAAGAACTTACAAGCCTAAAATTCAGAACCCCTGCAATTTTTGCTAACTTCGGCTTAAAATCAGTATAGGTTCTGAATCGCATTTTATTATCTAATTATACCTTAAAAAGAATAAATTGTCAACAAGTTTTTTACTGAACTCAGGTCTTTCTAAATATACCTTATTATTACAGAAAGTGCTTAACTCTTCAACTTGATAATTGAAAGTTATTTATTGGAGCACTTTCTGAGGTAGAATGAAAAGGATATTGGACAATGGTATCACGGATTCCTGTTGTTTGGTCTCTTTAGGTGGAAAAGTTGTTTCCTTAAAAGTCGCACCAATTGTTTTTACCACGCCATCTTTAATCGTATATCCTTCGCATTCTACATAGCCACCTGATTTTAAGTAGATTATGGGCACAGGTTATTTTTCGTTAATTAAGATGCTAAAGTTTTTTAATTTTAAGGTGTTATTTAGTATTAACTTGCTATTCTTCTGGTATTGGCAGAGTGCATCTTGTCGGCTTATCAATTCGATAACCAAGGGCATAATCGGCTTGCATCAATTTGTGAATTTCCCGCGAACCTTCATAAATGACTGCACCTTTGCAATTGCGATAGAATCTTTCTACTGGATATTCGTCTGAATAGCCATAAGCACCATAAATCTGCACGGCATGAGATGCGGCTTTTTCTGAAGCATCACAAGCATACATCTTGGCTAAAGAAGTTTCTTTCGTATTTCTCATACCTTTATTTTTTAACCAGCCGGCTTTTAAGCATAAGAGTTTTGAGCATTCGTAACCAGAGACCATTTCAGCAATCATCTCTTTAACCAATTGATGCTTTCCGATAACTTCGCCAAAGGTCTTTCGTTCGTTGGCATATTTAACTGAATGGTCTAAACAGGCTTTGATTAAGCCGGTTGCACCCCAGGCAACAGTATATCGTCCTTGGTCTAAGGCAAACATTGCGATTTTGAAGCCTTCGCCTTCTTCACCCAGCATATTCTCTTTAGGCACTTTTACATCTGATAAAGAGATTGAGCCAGTATTGCCGGCTCGAATGCCCAGTTTGCCGTGAATCGTTGCGGTGCTAACTCCGGGAAAACTGCGTTCAACAATAAAACAACTCATTCCTGAATGGTCGCGTTTTTTTCTTTTTTCTTGGTCAGTCCAAGCAAAAATTAAGAAGTTATCGGCAACATCAGCCAAAGAAATCCACATCTTTTCACCATTTAATATCCAGTAATCGCCTGATTTCTGAGCTTTGGATTCTAATGCCACAACATCACTTCCGGCATTGGGTTCAGTTAGACCAAAAGTTGCAATCTTCTCACCTTTGGCTTGAGGCACTAAATACTTTTGTTTCTGCTCTTCAGTTCCCCAAGAAAGCAGGGTTAGACTATTTAAGCCAATATGCACGGAGAGAATTACGCGTAACGAGGTGTCAACATATTCTAATTCCTCGCAAGCCAATCCTAAAGAAATATAATCACCACCGCTACCACCATATTTTGTCGGAATCGAAAGACCTAAAATACCGAGTTCAGCCATTTTGGTTAAAATACTACGGTCAAATTCGGCTTTTTGGTCTTGCTCTTTGATTTTCGGTGCGACTTCTTTTTGCGCAAAATCACGCGCTAATTTCTGAATCATAATCTGCTCTTCAGTGAAACTAAAATCAATCATTATGACTCCTTTCTTAATATGCGTTTAATAGTAAAGTTTATCTTTTGCTAAAACATTGTGGTTTCTTTTTTTAATACTCATATAGGTAGTTTATCTTTTTGCTAAAATACTGCCACTTCTTTTTTGATACTCATTTAATATAAAGTTTACCTTTTTGGGTAAAGCACTATGGCTTCTTTTTTAAGACGCATATATATATTTCATCTTTTGTAAAGCACAATGGCTCTTTTAATACTCATTTAAATATATAGTTTATCTTTTTGCTAAAACACTGCCACTTTTTTAAATATGCTTTTATATATAAAGTCTATCTTTTTTGGTAAATCACTATGGCTTCTTTTAATACTCATTTAAATACATAGGGTATCTTTTTGCTAAAGCACAATGACTCTTTTTAAATACTTTTTTATATATAAAATTTGCCTTTTTTAGGTAAATCACTACGCCTTCTTTTTAATATGCGTTTATATATAAATTTCATCTTTTCTGCTAAAGCATTGTGGCTTCTTTTTAATGTTTGTTTATATATTAAAGTTCATCTTTTGGTAAAACATTATGATTCTTTTTTATATATAGAGTTTAGGTAAATCACAATGGCTTCTTTTTTAATACGCGTTTATATATAAAGTTTATCTTTTCTGCTAAATCTTGATAGGAAAAAATCTGTTTAATTTCTTTTTCGGTAAATAACTTGCCGGCTTCTTTATCATCTAAAACAATTTTGCTTAAATACTCATCTTGGGCTTTAGCCTGAAATGCCAATCTTTGCACTAATGCATAAGCCTGGTCCCGCGCGACGCCTTTTTTAATAAGCGCCATCATTAAACTCTGGGAAAAGAACTGTTCTTTCGATTTATCTAAATTCTCTTTCATTTTAGCAGTATCAACCACTAATCCTGCTAAGACTTTATTTAATTGGATAATCATATAATGGACTAAACTCGTTGCCGAAGGAATTATGATACGCTCGTTTGCCGAATTGGTCAAATCCCGTTCGTGCCACTGCACAACATTTTCTAATCCCACCGGCACATAACTTCTGACAAGACGGGCTAAACTACAAATGCGCTCACAAATAATTGGATTCTTTTTGTGAGGCATTGCCGAAGAACCCCTTTGGGCTTTGCCGAAGGGCTCAGCCAGTTCACCAATTTCAGTTCGTTGTAAGTTTCTAATTTCGGTGGCAATGCGTTCTAAACCAGCAGCCAAGATTGCTAATGCGGTTAATAGTTCGGCATATCGGTCACGAGGAATAATCTGCGTAGAAATAGGCTCAGGCTTTAAACCCAAGCGCTTTAATGCAATTAATTCAACCTGAGGATTCAGTTCCGTATAAACTCCAACTGCGCCCGATATTTTGCCGTAACTAAGATTTTTCCGGGTCGTTTCTATCCTTAAAATATTACGCTGAATTTCTTGATACCAAGCAAGACATTTCACACCAAAAGTAATCGGTTGCGCATGAACTCCATGCGTTCTACCTATCATTAAAGTAAATTTGTGTTTTATGGCAAGTTTTTTAATTGTCTTGGCAAGTTCGTGGAGTTTTTCAAGAATATAATTGCAAGCCCTTAGACATCTTAAAGATAATGCGGTATCAACAATGTCATAAGAAGTTAACCCAAAGTGTAAATATTGCGCGTCTTTACCCAATTGCTTCTCAATCGATTTAAGAAAGGCGATAACATCGTGCTGGACAGTTTTTTCAATGGTTTCAATCTCTGGCACATTAATCTTGACTCGGTTAAGTTTCGGAAATAATGTTTGGGGAATAATCCCTAATTGGGCTTGAGCCTTGGCAACAGCAGATTCCACTAAAAGCCAATACTTAAATTTAGTTTCTTCAGACCATAATTGTGACATTTCGGCGGTGAAGTATCGTTCAATCACAAAGGTATTATAAAATGATTTTTCTAAAAGTCAATACACCAAAAAATCTCAACCTGCGATATCCTATTATCGAGAGTGTTCGGAAAAAATCTCATAGCACTAATTGAAAAGACAACAAATGAAGAGTAATGTTCGGTAAGGGATATTAAGCGGTAAAACTCGGCTTTTTGCCGAGATTGTTTTTGAGCGCATCTAAAAAAGAGTTACGGAAAAACTTACCGCACGCATCCGTATCGAAGAAATCACAGAAAATATTCCGCAAGTTCAATTCATTCAATCGTAAGAATTGACTTTTTCCGTGTTACCATTCGATTACTCTTGACATAGGGCATTTTTTATTATATTATAATTTATACTTTGTGTGACATATATTTCACGCACATTTATAATGCAGTAATATTAATAAATTGCATTTTATTTATAGCGAGAAGATACTCAATAAACAACCTAAACAATACTGTTAGAATATGATTTGTTTAATGAAAAATATCATTTAAGGCTTAACGCTATGAAAAACAACAACAAAGACCGATTGGATATTCTCTCAACAGTAGTCCATGAACTTAAAACACCAGTTTCAGCAATCAAAGAGGCAATGTCATTACTTTCAGAGAAAAAACATAAACTTGAACCCGAAATGCAACGGATAATTTCCATTGCCCAAGAGGAAACTAACCGATTAGTTCGAATGATTGATAATTTATTAAAAGCATCCTTAATCGAATCTGGCAAAGTCCATCTCCAATTGGAACCAGTAAGAATTAACGATGTCATTAACACCGTGCTTAGCAGTCAGGAATTAATTATTAAACAAAAGAAGATACATCTAAAAACTCAGGTTAATCCGTCACTACCTTTAATTCAAGCCGATAAAGACCGACTGTTTGAAGTGTTGGCTAATTTGTTAGACAATGCCTTAAAATTTACGCCAAGTGGTGGAACCATAAAAATTAGTGCAAAAACGGTCTCAGGTAAAGATAAAACACTAATTAAAATAGGCGCAGTATCGCAACAGAAATATATTCAAGTTACTGTTGCTGATACCGGTCCGGGGATTCCGAAAAGGGATTTAACCCGAATTTTTAGAAAATTTGAACGGCTCAGAACACCAGCCAAGGTTCGGGGAATCGGACTGGGATTAAATATTGCGAAAAATATTGTTGAACTCCATTCTGGCAAGATATGGGCCAGCAGTGAATTGGGCAAAGGAGCACAGTTTCACTTTATTTTGCCAATTAAATAAAATAAAAAATAATAATATGGCCTTAATTCGATATGTCGAAAATTCTCGTCGTAGAAGATGACGCTAATCTCAGTAAATTAATAAGAATTCGATTAGAAGAGAATGGTTTTGAAGTTATCACGGCTTATGATGGTCTTGAAGGAATTTCCCAGGTCCGAAAACATAAACCTGATTTAATAGTTTTAGATTTGATGCTGCCGAAACTTGATGGCTATCAGGTGTGCACGATTATAAAGAATCATGAAGCGTTTAGTAAAATTCCGATTGTTATTCTCACTGCGCGTAGTTCAATTGAAGCAAAAGAGATTGCCTTAAAGACCGGGGCTGAGGCTTTTATTGTTAAACCCTTTGATGGTCAAAAGTTAGTCGCCACTATCAAAAATTTATTGATGCCAAAGAGTAGTTAGTAAAAGATTTATGAAAAGAGAAGAGTCAGTGTCACTAAAAACCCGAACTTGTCAAGGAAATTTAAAGAATATTTTAGGTTCTTTGTTGTTCTTTAATAAAAAGTCTCTTTAACAGGAGGAAAAAAATGAGAAAAAATTCTGGGTTCACGCTTATTGAGATGTTGACCGTGCTTTTTATTATCGGTGTGATATTAGCGTTCTCTGTGCCCAATTATGCCAGAATGCGCGAACAGGCAAGGATTTCGGCACAAAAGATGAATATGTATAATGTCGCAATGGTAATTGAGTCTTATTTTTCCGAAAAAGGTAAATACGCGTATGATTTTTATCCAGACGAAGATGGTTATGGCGCTTATTTTCCTGGTGGAGACCCTTATGCCACACCTGAACCCAAAAAAGGTAAATTTCCTACAAATCCTTGGACCGGTGCAGAATTAGACCCTGATAATTTTAATCCTGATTACTATGATGAGCCTGAAGATGTAAGCAATACACAAGTTGGCGGTCCGAATGATGATTGGGGTTATGACCCTGGTGAAATGCGCTATGGCACATATGAACCTATTGGTTCTAATCGTATTCAGTTGTGGGGTTTAATTGGAATGGACGGTCAACCGAACGGTTATGCCCAATCAATTAGAACTTTTGACGCCTCGGGCCAGAATATCATTATCTTCGTTTTGCATAATTAGCCAACTGTTCGTTTTTAACTTAAAAGTGGAACAGTCAAACTTGCATCAGGAAAAACAAGCACTTTGGCCTGTTCGCCTTTAATCTGTAATGCTTTCTGCAAGGCTGAATTAACCTCAGGAAAAGGTTTCATAAAGATACTTTGAATAATTTTATCATCAATTGGCATTACGGTCCAAATTTCTGCTTTTGTTAAAGTTTCTAATAATTTTGCACTTTTTTGATAACCTAACTTAAAATTTTTCTTAATATTTTCAAGGATTACTTGGGGAGATGGGTTATCGGCAATAACTTTGATAAATTCATCGTCGCCGACACCTTCACGACATTGGGAGACGACAATTAAGATTCCTTTATCCTTTAGTGCCAATTTTGCGTTTTCAATTGCCTTTTGCGACTGATAAAAATTTATATCATAAGGTGGTTGAATGAAAGCAAGGACAATGTCGGCTTTTTCTTTAATTGGCACACAAAATATTTTTTTGGCATCTTCAACTGCACTCAAAAAAGATTGGAAGATATTGCCATATCGAATTGAATACAATTGATGTTTATCATTGATGACACATTGAAGAGAAAAAATCTCTCTGGGCACCATCTTGGCAATTTCTGTCATATCTTCGTGGACAGGATTACCATTAAGGGATAAAGTTTTGGCTTCGGGCTGAAGGGATAATTTATGGTTAGCGGTAATTGTCTCAATGCCGGCAATACCTGGCAAAAAGGATTTTCTGCCACCAGTAAAACCAGCAAAATAATGGGGCTCAACAGAATTTATAGTAATAATTTTGTCCACTTCCCAGACTGCTTGATTTAACCAAACCGGCGTTCCGAATCTGGTCTTACCTAAAAATCTTAAAGAGGTTATGTCTCGGGCATTATGGATTAAGATTTTCTCTTTATACAATTCCGCATATTTACCAAAGATTTGAATTAACTGTTCTGAAGTGGGACTAGAATGAGAACCACAAGCCACGATGAATCTGAAATCATATTTATTTATCTCGGATTCAATCATTGAAATAATGTCTGCGGTTGGTGTTGGTCGAGTATAATCGTTAACCACAATTAAAATGCGCTTAGCACCGCTTAAAAAATTTCTTAAATCTGCTTTTAGTTCTTCAACCTCAAAGGTAATCTCTTCTTTGGGCATAGGATTGGGAGTTAAGATGCCCAAAAGATTTTTCTCAGGGAGTTCTAAACTAATCGTTGTGGTTCCGTTCGTTAAATTGATTTTCATAAAATAATTGTAAATTAATTTTCTTAAAAAGTCAATTCAACGAATTATGCCGTTCTAAACAAAATAGGATAAATAATCAAATAGAGGCAAAGCCTTTATGGCAGAAAAAAAGCATTTACCCAAAATTCTTGACGCTACCGTAAAAAATTCCCCAAGAGTTAGATATTTCCTATTATTTCCACTGAGAAAAAGAATATTCTTACTGCTGATACTTTATTAGCATAAAATTTCTCAAGATGCAGATATTTCCTATTAGTCTTATTCATGTTGACAAATAAAAAATAGCTTGTAGTATAAATATCAGCGCTTATGAAAATTTTGCTTGTTTCCTCGGCTTTTTTACCTTATCCGTCAGGAATTTCAGAACATGTCTATTATTTAGCCCAAGGACTGATACAGCGCGGTCATCAGGTAAAAGTTTTAACCACTAACTATCCTCATTACTGGTCTGATTGGGAAAATGGTAAATTTCCCTTTGAGATTATTCGCTATGGTAAAGTTGTTTTCTTACCACTTAACAAATCCTTTGCCACTTTTCCTTGGGGAACAGATATTCCTTTTCAGGTTAGAAAATTACTAAAAAGAGAACATTTTGATGTTATTCATCTTCATGGTTGTTATCCGCCTGAGATTGGATTTTGGGCTTTGCATTTTTCTAACACAATAAATTGTGTTACTTTTCATACAGTAGGTTTTCGCAAAAGTTTTTTACTTAAATTAGGAGGTTTTCTTTTTGCTCGTTATGTGCGCAAGTTGCACGGAAAAATTGCGGTCTCCTTGATTGCTCAAGAATGGGCGAAGCCGTTCATTAAAGGTACTTACCGCATAATTCCTAATGGTGTTGATTGTGACCGATTCTCACCAGCAGTACCTCCAATTAGTAAGAAAAAAAATGACGAACCCTGCGTTCTTTTTGTTGGACGCTTAGAACCAAGAAAAGGCATCTTGGTAGCAATATCCGCATTTAAGAAAATTCAGGAAAAATTTCCTAATGCCAAATTATTTATTGTGGGCAAAGGTCCTTTAGAACAGGCCGCACGCGATTTAGTAATTGCGCTGAAATTACAAAACAATTGTCGATTTTTGGGCTATGTCTTCCGAAAAGATTTACCTCGGTATTATGCTATGGCTGATGTTTATATTTCCCCAGCATTAGGTGGCGAGGCCCAAGGTATTGTCTTATTAGAAGCAATGGCATGTGCTAAACCCGTTGTGGCTTCGGATATTGCGGGCTATCGAGAAGTAATTGAAGATGGTAAGAACGGTCTTTTAGCCCAACCTAATTCCGCGGATGATTTTGCCCAAAAGGTCAATTTAATTTTAGGCAATACTGAGCTCAAACTGCTTTTACAAAAAAATGCTCGTACTCGGGCTGAAGAATTTGCCTGGCCCAATATTGTCAAAAGAATTGAAGCGTATTATCAGGAATTAGTTATGTGCTATGCTTACAGAACATAATTATTCCAGTCAATATTACCATCATATTGAAAAAGGTTATTATCCTTTTTCCTTTCTTCGCGATAAAGTGATAATTCATTTTATCAAAAAACTTGTGCCTCGGGGTAAAAAAATTCTTGAGGTTGGTTGTGGCACAGGTAGACTTCTGCGTCAAATTGAAAATGATTATGAGACTTATGGCGTCGATATTTCGCATTATGCAATTACTGTTGCTCAATCTCGAACCCAATCCACCCTATTTCAGGTTGCTTCGATTGAAGATAATATCACCTTGCCACATCAATTTGATGGGATTGTGGCAATTAATGTGCTTGAGCATTTAGAGAATCCCCAACGCGCTTTAGAAAGAATATATCAAATGCTATCTTGGGACGGCTATTTATTTCTTCACCTTCCCATTGCCTCAAATACTCTCAGTCGTTTCTTACAGAGACATTTTTATTATGATAATTCGCATATCTTTATTCCATCTTTAGATGAATTAAAAAATTTATTAAAGAAAGTTAATTTTTCTTTTATCATTGAACGGTCAGGAACAACAATCTTTTTGCCGATTTCGTCTCGCATTTGGGTTAAATCTACACCTTGTTATTTTGGCATTTATAAGAAAATTTTTAACAAAGCAGAGCGTCAGTAATATATAAGACGCTCAAAGTAATTAGAGTTGTAAATGATTCTTACAAAATCTATCTTCTATTGCCACATTCAAACCTAAAATTTTTTAAAAAGCAGAAAAGTTATTAAAAAGAAGATATTAGACAAGCATAATATATGGAGCGCGCAGAAACAGTGCTACGGAGAACACTTGCAGCACGCAACTGTATCAGAGCCTTCCCAAAAAGTAAGAAAAAACATTCGGCAAGTTCAATTTATTTCATAACAAGAATTGTTTTTCTGAGATATATTCAGATTTTGTAAGAAATTGGAATAGAGTATTTTATTGGTATTATAAAAGCATCAGCACTAATTAAACGTGCCTCAGACCTATTTTGAGATATAATCAGATTTTGTAAAAAACTTCGGAGATATGGTATTTTGAGTATAATAAAACTACTGTGAGTCAGAGATATAATCAAATTTTGTTGAGAATTTGGAATATGGTATTTTAAGTAAGTATAATAAAAACGCTAATAGCAATCAAACGAACCAGAGATATATTCAGATTTTGTAAGAAATTGGAATAGAGTATTTTATTGGTATAATAAAAGCATCAGCACTAATTAAACGTGCCTCAGACCTGCTTTGAGATATAATCAGATTTTGTAAAAAACTTCGGAGATATGGTATTTTGAGTATAATAAAACTACTGTGAGTCAGAGATATAATCAAATTTTGTTGAGAATTTGGAATATGGTATTTTAAGTAAGTATAATAAAAACGCTAATAGCAATCAAACGAACCAGAGATATATTCAGATTTTGTAAGAAATTGGAATAGAGTATCTTATTGGTATAATAAAAGCATCAGCACTAATTAAACGTGCCTCAGACCTATTTTGAGATATAATCAGATTTTGTAAAAAATCGGAGATATGGTATTTATGAGTATAAAAAACATTAGCACCAACTCAGACAGATGGTGAAATTGCCTATCAATGTTGCTGAGATGTAATTAAATCTTGTGGAAAATTAGAGATAGGGTATTTTAAATGGGTATAATAAAAATGCCGGCGCTAATCAAACAAGCCACAGGCTTATTTGACCGAGAAGGCAAAGGGTTAGGCGACTTTATCTGCTATCCTATTGATTATTGGGCAGTTAAATCATTGGGTCACTTAAAGGACAATCTGGGTATCTAAAGATTGGGCGGTCCGAAGGTTATGCCGGCGGGTTGCCGAGGGGTATGCCCCCTGGCCTGCCCCCTGGCTTGCTGACCGGCTTACCTATTAGATGACCGAGGGTGTCGTTTAAGCCAATGGTTAAAGGAAAAGTATAATTGAGTTGATTACAGAATTATCTATTAACAAAAACATCTGGATGGGACATCAAAAAATGAACGGTAAAGAAAAAGAATATGTTTATCTTTAATTTATCAGAATTTTCCCAAACATTATCAATAATCTCTTGTCCATTAACAAAACCAGTGGGAAAAACTGGAGGAAAAGAATATGTTTATCTTTAATTTATCAGAATTTTCCCAAACATTATCAATAATCTCTTGTCTATTAACAAAACCAGCGGGAAAAACTGGAGGAGAAGAATGTGTTTATCTTTAATTTATCAGAATTTTCCCAATCGTTAACAATGTCTCTTGAGAGAATTGAAAAAATAATAAGCCGGTCTAAATTGCTAATAAGGGTTTGAAACTTTTAGAACTTTAATGTCTTTGTTGCTCAATTTAGGCTTGTAAAGTTTTTGATGAAAGATATACTTGCTTTGATAGAGGTAGTGGATAATATTTTGTGTGAATTTAGACTTGATATGTTAAAATAGAGGTGTATTCTCC
>JAOABV010000056.1 GCA_026418155.1 candidate division WOR-3 bacterium
CGATGATGTAGTTCCAACTATTGTGATTTCTGACACTTCGGCATTGGAAGGTAATATGGGCACCAAGTCATTTGGCTTCTATGTGACTTTGTCGAATCCAAGTTATCAGACGATTACGGTTAATTATGCAACTGCAAATGGTACCGCGACAACCGGTGATAACGATTATATTGCGACCAGTGGTACTTTAACCTTTAATTCTGGTGAAACTTCAAAACGGATTGGTGTTACCGTAAATGGTGATTATAAATATGAGACGGATGAAACATTCTATGTCAATTTGACTAATTTAGTTAATGCAACATTTGGCGATGACCAGGCAGTTGGTACGATTCTCAATGATGACGATATGCCGACAATGACAATTAATGATGTTTCTCTAACTGAAGGTAATACTGGCACTAAAGCTTTCGTCTTTACAGTAAGTTTGAGCAATCCGAGTTATCAGACAATCACGGTTGATTATGCGACAGCCGATAATACCGCAACAATTGCTGATAATGACTACAATTCCGCAAGCGGCTCTCTAACATTTGATTCGGGCGATGTTTCTAAGACAATCACAGTCTATGTGAATGGTGATTACAAGTATGAACCGAATGAAACCTTCTTTGTCAATCTCACAAATTTAGTTAATGCAACTTTTGGCGACAATCAAGGACTCGGCACAATTCTCAATGATGATGTAATTCCAACGATTCTAATTACTGATGTCACTGATACTGAAGGCGATTACGGCACAAAACCATTTACCTTCGTCGTATCTCTCTCTAATCCAAGTTATCAACAAATCACAGTTGACTTTGCCACCGCAAATGGCACTGCGCTTACTCCTGGTGACTATATCGCTAATAGTGGTGTGGTTACTTTTGCTCCTGGTGATGTTTCTGAAGATATTGTAGTCCAGGTTGTCTCTGATAAAATCTTTGAACCGGATGAGTACTTCTATGTTAATCTTTCCAATCCAACAAATGCGATATTTGGTGATAATCAAGGACTTGGCACAATTCTCAATGATGACCCATATCATGATGTTGAAGTCAAATTGATACTTGTGCCAAGCGATACAATTGTGACTTGCACCCCGATTACACCACAGATTTTAGTTGGTAATAATCGCATACCTACAGGAAGAGAAATCTGTACGCTGGCGGTAAAGATGTGGCGCTATCGCGTGAAATATGACTCGGTCTGTCATATTTCAATGAACCCGCTGGATTCAGTAATCTTAATTGATACGATGTTTGAAATCAATATTCCATATGGCGATACGATTATTAAACTTGCTCCCTGGCATCCAATTTGGGGAGATATCTTCTGGATTAATTCACCAACCTATCATATGATATATGCGAATGTTCATATGGAGAATGACCATAATCCAGCTAATGATACCAAACAAAAGAGATTTACGGTAAAATCTCGCGACCGAGATTTACAAGTTAATTATGCAGGCTTACTGCTCGGTAAGACCTTAGTTGTTGATACAATTCTCACAGGCGTTTCCTACAATACATTCTCAGTCGTATCTAACTCTCCATTTGGTCCAACAGTTGGTTTCCGTTCCTGGTTCAAAGTCGTGAAAGTGAGTAATAATATAACTGTCTACTCTCGCTATTTAGACAGAACTTTAGCACCAGGAGCTTATGCTTGTCTCTATTATCAATCTGGTTGGGTTCCGACTGAAGAAGGTCTTTACAAGATTATCTCTTGGATTGAAACACGTCCAGGTTATGATTTGGTAGCAGAGAATAACCTAATTGAACGCTACTATTATGCAAAACGACCGATGGGCGACAACGTCCAAGGTGTACCTAGTGCAATACCGACAACATTTGCCTTAATGCAAAATTATCCCAACCCATTTGTGCATATGACTCAAATCCGTTGGCAGATACCTCGAGAAGCCTGTGTAACGATTTCGGTCTATGATGCAACTGGTAGAATTGTGAAGACTTTAGTCAACGATAAATTCAATGCCGGCTACTACAATACGATTTGGAATGGCACGGATAATAATAATCGCAAGGTCGCTTCAGGTATCTACTTCTACGAAATGAAAGCAGATAACTACAATGCAAGATATAAAATGGTTATAACTCACTAATAGAAATCATCGGCTTTCGGGGCTTGTGCCGAAGAACAAGCCCCCGTTTTTATTTAGTATGCCCACATTGTCTTAAAATATGGTTTCATCGTTGAAAAGAAATATTTGTTGACATTGTCATACCATAGTCTATAATTTTATTGACTATGTTTTATTTACCATTTTCTATTGCAGTTTTTATTATATTAATTTTACTTTTGCCAGTTCTTTTTGTGCTTTTTTCCGTAGGTGCGATTGGTATTGCGTTTCAAAAATTAGGATTATCACCAGGAACAGGATTGATGTTCTTCTTGTTTTCGCTCATTGGTAGTGCAATCAATATTCCGATTCAACAGAAATGCTTTACTGAACCATGCAATGAATCAGATGTTTCTATCTTATATAGTTTTCTATTTGGAATGAAACCAAAATATTTAGAAAGACAAGTTCTGGCAATTAATCTTGGCGGATGCATCCTACCTTGTCTTTTGTGTTTGTTTCTATTATTCCGAACACCATTGATACCGACTTTAGTTTGTACACTTATTATGATTATCGTTTCAAAATTATTAGCCCGGCCAACACCGGGAATTGGCATAGCAATTCCCGCGTTTATTCCACCGATTGTTTCCGCAATTTTAGCAATGCTCTTCGCAGGACGTGCTGATGCGGCACCGGTTGCTTATATTTCAGGTGTGCTTGGGGTATTGATTGGTGCCGATTTAATGAACATCAAGACAATTCAAAAATTCGGTAGGGGGATAATGAGTATCGGTGGTGCCGGAGTGTTTGATGGGATTTATTTAGTGGGAATAATTGCGGTGTTGATTACTTGATAAATAAATTTTTTAATCTATAGCAGGAATCGAGAAAATATTTATCGAAGAAGAAATTTGGTTCATTGTTAATTAAAACACATATCAAAGACCAATCAGTATATTGTTTGATAACCAATAGCAAGAATTACTTAAATATATGAAAGATATTTACCGAAAGTCGTGGCCAAAAGCAATTATTTCTTGAAATCCAATAAAAACAGACTTCTTGCTCATCAATAATACTAAATAACAACAGAAAGTAGGGGGCTAGCCCGGGGCTAGGTCAGGTCTGACCTTTTATTAGAATTATTCAGAACGGGATAAAAGGATGGTTTACCTTATATGCGGATTATAAAGATGCTATATGGTACGGGTTAGGTTATACAATGTTTAATAAATGTTCAGAAAAATAAACTTTTTGTCATTCCATCATATTCTTTGAGTTTTTAAGTTTCCGGTAGATTACTAATCGGCGTTTAATTTTAGTTGTTGGTAAAACTGTGTCTTTTATTTTATCTAAGATAAATTTATGCTTTTCTGCTATATGAGTAGCCTGAAGAATTTCTGATTCACTACTTTCAACTTTATAAAAAATAATTTTACCTTGATTAAATAATAAGTTAGCAGCGATAGGTAAAATTTCAGAGATTTTTCCTAATAATCGTGCTAAAATGAAGTCAAATTTCAGGTTTTTAATTGTTTCCGCGCGTTGATTTAATACCCAAGCATCGTTTAGTTGTAAAGTTCTGAGGACCTCGTTAAGGAAAAGCGCTTTCTTTTTGATTGATTCGACTAAATATAATTTAAGGTCTGGTCGAAGAATTTTAATCGGAATACCGGGCAAACCAGCCCCGGTTCCTAAATCCGCAACAATTGAATGCTCGGAAATTTCATTTATCGCTGAAATTGAATCAATAAAATGATACGAGATAATGCGGTTAATGTCTTTACGGGATATAAGGTTTATCCGACGGTTCCAATCAAGTAAAAGTTGATGATAGGTTTGAAACTTTGTTAATTGTTCTTTAACCAGATTGATATCTAATTTTTTACACCATTCGGATAACACCGACCATTGCGTTGATAACACTTTGAGAATTGCAAAAGTTCTTTTTTCTGTAAAATTAAGCGGTTTGCTAAAAGATAAATCTAAGGTTATTCTATAATGACCTTTTCCATAATTACTGGCGTTAGCGGTTTGTTGGTTCGGGGGTCAGTAGGAAATGTCGCGATTTTATCGACAACATCCATTCCATCGACAACTTGACCAAAGATAGTATAGTTGCCATCCAAATGAGGTGTTGGCGCTAAACAGATGTAAAATTGACTGCCACTGGATGCCTTGGTGGGATTAACCTGGTCGCCCAGTCGGGCAGTTGCAACTGTGCCTCTGATGTGTTTGAATTTGGGGTTGATTTCTGCTGGAATTGTATAACCTGGTCCACCAGTGCCATCGCCTTTAGGGTCACCACCTTGGATAACAAAACCAGGAATCACGCGGTGAAAAGTAAGACCATTATAAAAACCTTGCTGGGCAAGTTTGATAAAATTAGCACAAGTTAGAGGAGCATCTTGAGTGTAAAGTTCGATTTTTATTTTACCTAAAGATTTTTCACCGCTTTTCACAAAAATTACTGCATATTTTGACGCCGATTGGCTTGGCATTGATTCTGGTTTTGGAGTTGCTGAAGTAATTGCTTTTGCCGATGCTATCTGACTGTCAGTTTTGGTTGGTGGGGTAGATGTTTGGGGCGCGGATTTTTTAGGTCCACCACAACTTAGGATTAAGGTAAAGCAAATTAAAGCCGTTAATAGATGTTTTGTAATCATATGATTACCTCCACTTTAATTTAGATTTTCAACATCAATATAATCCTTTAGGCTCAACGATGGATTACAATTTTTTGTTGCATTTTTTCTTTACCATTATCAAGAATACAAAAATAGACACCACAAGGAACATATGAACCGGTATGGTCTTGAGTATTCCAAATTATTTGATCAAATAAATTTAATTCTTTGATTAGAGTTCCGTGTGTATTATATATTTTTATCTTTTGATTTTTATTGGGATTGAGGTGGACAAACTTTACATATGATTTTGCAGGATTGGGTAGTATTTGATAATAGGAGTTTTGAGATGTAATATAAGAAGGTGAATTTTCCTCAATTAAAGTTAATGGTCTATTATAGGCGATACCATCTAAATCAAATCCCGCATATGGATTATTAGTCGAAGCACCACTAGCATCAACGATTTTTATATACCGAGCGCTATCTAATCCGGCAGCGGCTAAATCAAAACTGGTTGTGCCATTACCATTGCCACAAGAAAACCAAGCACCAAGCCAGTCATTAGTAACATACACCTGATAATTCTCGCGAGATGTGTCGCCTTCAAAGATAGTAAAATCGGCTCGAGGAAGATTTCTAATTGGTGGGTCGGCTTCAAGCACAATCGTACTATTACTGATTGAACCTATAGAATAATAGATGCTATCAGGTTTACCTAAGCCGTCCATAGTCCATGTAGCATCAAGATAAGAAGAAGTATTATCCCTTCGCACCCAAACGATTTTTTGAACATAATAAAGATTATCTGTGTCGGGCAATAAATTAATATCAAGAAATACAGTTCCTGTGCTGGGCACATTTACTGTATAAGTTTTCGGCTGATAACCATTGGCAAAGACAGTAAAGGTATAAGTGCCGGCGGATACCATTTTATGAAAATCGCCGATGGTCTTATCTGTATAAATAGGCCACCTTCTGGGATTGGTAAATTTAATCATTGCAAAAAGTGGTTGCTGGGTAATCGAGTCTCGAACAATACCAGAAATTCCCCAACCAGCACGGGTTATCATTGCTAACAAGGCGCGACGGTTAGCCACGCAGATACTATCAATGCGGGCTTGTTGTGATGGTTGTTGAGTTTCAATGGTTGTGCCAATGCCACCCCATATGCCAAAAACCGCGTCCTGGGCTGAGCCACGGGCAACATACCAGTCAAAACCATTAATTTTAGTTAGCCGAGTCGTTGAAGAGCCATAAGTAGAGTCAGCATATTCTTGAGAGATTGCGATGATATAATTACTATCAGGCGGGTCTTTAGGATGATAATCCCATAAATAATTGACATAAGAAGCAGTTGAATGATATTCATATTCTAAAGTTATATTATTATTTTGGGAGTGTCTTTGCATAGCCCGAGTTTCAGGTTGAGACCAAGGTGAAGAACTACCTGTTTGCCACATATAACCATAATCGCGATTCAAATCAACACCAGCAGCATTGTAACGGTTGTTACTAATATGACCATCAGCATTTAGAATTGGTATTATCCATATTTCTCGATTGTTAATTAAATCAGTAACAAGTTGGTTGATACCATAATTTTCCACAAGGTATTTAAGAAATGATAGAGTAACTTCTGTAGAAATTTTTTCATTACCATGATGAGCACCGACTAATCGGATTTCAGGCTCAGGTTCTTCTGCCAAAGGATTATCTGTGACCTTCATTGCTAAAATTACTCGATTTTGGACTGATAGACCAAGTGTCTCTAATTTAGTAATGTTGGCGTATTGATTTCTAATAGCATACATTGAACTACAAACTTGAGCATAAGTGTGATAGCCTTGAAGAGTTTTTTCTAATTCTTGTTGATAATCGTCAATTAGAACGGTTATTTTATAACCGGCATTAATGATCTGTTTTTTTTGCTCAGATGTCGCATAAGCATCAACATAACTCTCTTGAGCATCAATAATTGCCAGCCAAGGAAATTTTTCTTGTAAGTTATAAACTTCTTGGTGTCGGTTAATCCAAATCCGGATTACACTTTCTTTTGGAATTTGCCGACCATAAAGTAAAGTTAATCCAGATAAGCAAAAGAATAATAAAAGTAATTTTTTCATATTAATTATTTTAATTCGGAAAAATATTTCTGTCAATCATTACCTAAAGAGAATACTAAAAAGTCAATTTTCCCATTGAATAATTGAAATTACTAATATTTCTCGAATTTTCTGTGGCTTACGAAGAGTTGGTAGTTCTTCTTCAGAGTTTTTTCTAAAAGATTAATACTTGACTTCTATCATTCTCTTTGATATAATTTATTGCTTACAGAAAAGGGAATTGTATGACAAAAAGGAAATCCCATATCGACAAAAAATATTTAGGATTAATAATTCTCGGAAGTTTATTAATTGGCAATTTGAATGCGGATACAACTTTTTTTGTTCAGAATTTCAATGGAAATTGGTCTACTACTTCGCCTCCTTCAGGATGGACAATTATTAACCAACCTACTTATAGTCAAAGTTGGCAAAGAGATTCTGCAGGTCTTCATTGGTCAAACAATCATTCTGGATATGCTGAATTAGCTTATGACAAGGGTCTTCGTCAAAATGAAGTGGATTCTTTGATTTCACCAATTATTGATTGTAGCCGCTATCGTAATGTAATTTTAAGATGTTCGACTTATTTCCGGCACAATCAAGGCAATTATATCGCAAAAATCGTCGGTTCAACTGATGGCGGTGCCACTTATCCTTATGTAATCAAAAATTATTATTTTACCTATCATAACTTTCCTCAAACAGAAACATTTCTGCTCAATTGGGCTCAAGAGAAAGATAGTATCAGAATTGCCTGGGTTTTTACAGGAAATATTATCAATATCCATTTTTGGTGTTTAGATAATGTCTCGCTTACTGGAAGATATGTGTATGACAAAGATGTGGCTTGTCTTAATATCCTTCGACCTTATGTAATTCAACCGCCGGGATTTTGCACCCTAATGGTTAATATTGCTAATGTGGGAAAAGAAGACCTTAATTCAGTCAAAGTGCGCTGTTCAATCATTGATTGGGCGAACAATTTTTTACATTTAGCGGATACTACGATTAGTTCATTAAATTATCAAGAAACCTTATCAGTGAAGCTTTATCCACCATATAATTTCCAAACACCTACTTTCTATTGGGCAAAAGCATATTGTGAAGTTGTTGCTGATGAAAATTATTTGAATGATACCGCATCATTGAATTTTAGTGTTAGCTGGTCGCAAACATTACGTTATTGTGAAGATGAACCATTGGGCCGTGACAGTTTTCCTGTTGGTGAGCAAGGTTGGGGTGTTAAATTTACACCGGACAATTATCCTGCGCAAATCGATAATGTTGAGTTTTATTTAGGTAATCCTTCAGGTACGGCCCGATTTAAAGTCAGAATCGTCGATGACGACGGACCGTATGGCGCACCAGGGACAACAATTTATGAGACACCATTCTGTAAAGCTGAAGGAGATTCCCAACCCTGGAATACTATTCTTTTGTTCGAAGAGAACATATTTATCCGAGAAGGTTCTTTCTATGTGTTTTACATTCAAGTTGATGACCAACCATTTAATACATTCTTATATCATGATGGTCTTAGAGACTATGATGAGATATATTATGAATATCAAGATAGCACTTATGAACAGGATTTTCCTCAAGGTGATTGGCTAATTCATACGCGTCTGATTTATCGACCCTATCTTATTGAAGCGAATGATGTCCGAACTGTATTCGTTAAAGAGCCGCGAGATGAATTTGTGCGCCGGCCTTTTATTTATGCCCACCCAATCACAGCGCGGATCGAAAATGTTGGAATTAATAACCAGTCCAATTTTATAGTAAGTTGCACAACCCGTTCCTATTATGGTAATTTAATTCGATATTATGATACGGAAACTATACCTTATTTAGCATCTGGTCAAGGAACTTTTGTCAGATTCTCCCGTGCTTGCACAGTTCGATTTAACGACCCGGTTTATGTGGTCGTTACCACGCATCTTAGTGCTGATTTAAATCGCAGTAATGACAAGAAAGAAAAATTTGTCAGCCTCACATTAGGAAAATTCACTGGCCACGAAACACCGACTAAGTATGCTTGGTTTGATTCAGATTCAATTGGTGGTCCAGAATTTAGTTGGATTGATACTAACGGTGCCTATTTATTAACTGATTTTGGTGATGACACAACTTATCAAATACCTCATTTGATACCTTTCGCATTTCCATTTTATGATAGCACTTATCGTCAGGTCTATGTTTCTACGAACGGCTATATAACTTTTTATCCCGAACAAACTTCTTCATCAGAGAATTTGCCAGCGCCATCTGGTCAGACACCTAATTGTGCAATTTATGTGTTTTGGGATGATTTACTTTTACCTTCTGACCGAACTGGGAAAATATTCTATCATCTTTATTCAGGACAATCGCCCAATCGCAAATTTGTTATTACCTGGTATAATGTTGCTCGCAAAAATAGTCCAGACCGATTAAGTTTCCAAATAATTTTGTGTGAAGATGGCAAAATAATTTGCCAATATCGAGATGTGTTTTGCGGAAATCAATGGGCGAATTTCGGTAAATCAGCCACTGTCGGTATTGAAAATCAAAATGGCACCAAAGGTTTAACCTATCTCTTTGGTTCAGAGACCAGTATTATAAACTGGCCTGAAAACAGACTTGAAGCAAGACGAGCGATAAGATTTTATAAAGAATTCCGCGATATTGGAGTTAAAACAATTCTTGCACCTAAAGATTCGATCGTGCCTGGAACAATTACACCAATGGCAATTGTCAGAAACTATGGCACAGAAATGGAGGATTCAGTCCTAATCTATCTTAAAATCATGCGAAATAATGACACGGTTATAGTCTATTACGATTCGTGTTTTATTCCCGCAATCTTTCCGGAACAAGAACGATATGCAGTATTCTCAGATTGGGATGCCCATTTAGGGATTTATACTGTAACTTGTTCAACCAATATGATGGATGATTTTAATCATAAGAACAATGTTTCGCGAAGTTCGGTTTCAGTTTTGACTTGGATATTAAAAGCGCCGATACCAGTTGGCCCTGCAAACAAAAAAGTAAAAAATGGTGCTTTAGCCTATGCGCCGCCGTATAATAAAATTTATGCGCTTAAAGGCGGCGCTTGTGATGAATTCTGGTGTTATGATATCGCAACCAATTCGTGGGAATCTTTACCTCGGATGCCTAAAACACCATCAGGTAAAAAACCCAAAGCCGGTTGTGCCTTGACTTATGGTAACGCAAAGATCTTCGCGTTTAAAGGAGGAAATACAGATGATTTCTACTCATATGATATTATGAACCGAACTTGGCAGGTTCTGAAACCAGTCAGTTCTAATTTTACTTTAAGTAAACCCAAAGATGGTGCCGGTTTAACTTTTAGCGAAGACTACGGTTTAGTGTATGCTATTATCGGCAATAACACTAATGTCTTGCTTGCGTATAATCCCAATCAGGATACTTGGTATGATGTTGCCCAACTCCAATTTCCCTATACTTATGATGGTAAACCATTTCGCGACGGTGCTTCAATAAATTATTACGCTGGAGTTATTTATATTATTAAAGGCAATCAGAGTAACGAAATCAGTCGGTATAATATTTCTCAATATAATTGGATTGAACCTTGTACAATACCCAATCGCATTAAAATCAGAAGTGGTGCAACTTCAACCTGTCAGTCAGCAACTGGTATAATCTATTTCTTTATTGGCGGTACCAAATCAAATTTCTTGGCATATAATATTGGCGCTAATTCTTTTGATTCGCTTACACCAATTCCTTTAGGTTATAACCGGAAAAAAGTTAAAAAAGGTTCGGCATTAGTTGCAACCCCGGCTCATTTAATTTATGCATTTAAGAGTGGAAATACCAATGAATTTTGGGCTTATGCTTACTGGGCAGAAACTAAAGATGATGTCAAGGCAGATAAAAAAACATATATTCAAACAGAACCTTCGTTTCAAAGCACTGTCGTCAATTCTACACACTCTTCTACAATCGCTTATGTCTTAACTGAGAAAGCAGAAGTGGAATTAAATGTTTATTCGATAACCGGCCAACTTGTTAAAAAATTATATAGGCAAGAACAGTTGCCAGGAACTTATCAAATTCATTGGAATGGCAAAAATAGCCGCGGACAGAATTTAAGAGGAATCTATTTTATCAAAGGTCGAATCGGCGTACATCCTATAAC
>JAOABV010000057.1 GCA_026418155.1 candidate division WOR-3 bacterium
CCAACACCACAATATAAATCTAAAACTCGCTCAGCCGTGTCAATGTATTCTCTTAATTTTCTGATTAGGTTTTCCGCCTGAAAAGTATTTACTTGAAAGAAAGCATCACCTGATACCTTAAATTGCTTATCTAATATTTTTTCAAAATAATAATCTCGACCATACAGCACTTGATTTTTGCTTCCCAAAATCCGATTGGTTTTAGCCGAATTAATATTCTGAATAATACCCACAATCTGCGGAAACTTTTTAGGCAAAGATTTGTATAATTTTTCTGAGAGCCGATTAGTGCGGGTAACAAAAGTTAATAATATCTCCTGAGTATTCACTCCCTGACGAATAATAATATGCCGTAAATTTCCGGTGTGTTTGATTTCATCATAAATCGGCTCTTTAACTTTAATTATCCGCTCTTTAATTACTTGACGCACATCATCAAATATTTTTGGATGTAATAAGCACTTTTCAATATCTATTACCTTATGAGTCAATTGCTTATAGAAACCAATGCGTAAAGGGTTTTTAGCCAGTGGATATTGGGTTTTATTACGATAATGAAAAGGTTTAGAGGGTATTATGTTTAGAGAAGGCGGCGGTAATTTTAGATGGCAAATTCGGTCTAAAGATTCTAAGGCAAACTCTTTTTTAATTTCCAATTGGAAGCAATATTTAATATGTTGCAGGTCACAGCCGCCGCATTGGGTAAAATAAGCACACGGTGGTATGGTTCTAATTGCCGACGGTTCTAAGATCTTTTTAATTTCAGCAAGCCAGTAATTCTTCTTCTTTTCGATAACTTTAACTTGGACAATATCATCAGGTGCTGAATAAGGCACAAAGACCTTAACACCATTAAATTTTCCTATACCACTGCCTTGATACACAATCTTATCAATCTTAATTTTAATTATATTAACTTGAGATAATTGTTTTGGAGATAGCAAACTATCTGGTCTAAAATCTTTTACCAAGTCGTAAGGACTTTTCTTAATATTTCTTGAGATAGTTTTTTAATTGCTCGGTCAATACCTATATCTTCCGATTCAGACTGGGCATCATAAGTGATAAAAGTTGAAACATCTCCCTGGTATAAAAAAGTATCTTCAACTTTATCTTCGGCTTCAACATATGCAGATAGAGTTATTTTCCAGACAAGCACTTCTTGCGATGAAGTATAAGATTGGGGAGAGCGGTCATAGTTTGTAATCTTGCAATTCAAGATTAAATTGGCTTTATCTAAGGAAGTAACTCTTAAACTGCGTTCTTTATTAAAATCAGTAATCAGTTGGTCGGTTAAGAGGTCGCCTAAACCGGGCTTCATTGTTTCATTACCAACAATTGGAACTGCTACAGTTTTTAAGTGTGAAGGCACAATGGTGCGTGTCGAATAACCACAACAACTTAGGATTAAGAACATAACGGCTAAAAATTTAAACATAACATATTTTGCTGACAATAATACGAAAAGTCAAGACCTTTAACCATTTAACCTTTGAAAAATTGAACTTTTTAAGCCTTTCCACTTTAGAACAACTAATCTTCGCTAATTTTAAGACCTGTTTCACATTCCGTTATAATTAAATCTCATAGCCTGTATAGTATCTGTTGGACACATTACAAGGTAATGTCAAGAATTTTGCGTATTTTCTTTTTTCTTCCCTTGTCTGTCATTTTGATAAAAACTGCATACACTTCTTCAGTATTGACATTAATCTATTTTCTGCTATTATCAAAATAATGGAAAATCAAAGACCTTTACCATCAACTCGAGTATTAAGTGCGCTCGGTTATCTGCCGTTTTTCTGCTTTTTACCATTGTATCTGTGCCGAGATGATGAATTTGCCCAACAACACGCAAAACAGAGTTTAGTCTTATTGATTATTTATATAATTCTATGGATTGGCATCTGGTTAATAAATGTTATTTTTCGTGGTATTTTAGGCCATATTCTAATAATCGGATTTTTATTTAATGCTATCGGTTGGCTCGTCTATCACATCATCGGCACAATTCTTTCGTTCGCATATCTAATCTTAATCATCGTTGGCATAATAGCCGCCGGACTGGGAAACCAGTGGGAAATACCTGTAATCTCGACCTACGCCAAACATCTAAAAATCTAATCAACCAACACTACCCACCAACCACCAACTCTCAATCTTTAGTTCTGATAATAAATCTTATGTAAACTACAACAGGAGTAAGGAGTTTGGTGGTTTGTTGGTGCGTCTCCTCTGTGTTTAAGTTTGTCTGTGTATGTTTTATTGGTTGAGTAGTTCGTAATTAGGTGCTTCTTTGGTGATGGTGATATCGTGAGGATGGCTTTCTCTTAAGCCAGCATTAGTAATGCAAACAAATTTTGCTTTTCTTTGTAATTCTTTTATCGTTTTGGCTCCACAATAACCCATACCGGCTTTAACTCCGCCAATCAATTGATAAATAAAATCGTCAACTTTACCTCGATAAGGCACTCTGCCTTCAATCCCTTCAGGCACAAACTTCTTGGCTTCTTCTTGAAAATATCGGTCTGCAGAACCTCGCTTCATTGCATCGATTGAGCCCATTGCCCGATAGATTTTATATCTCCTACCTTCTAAAATTATCTCTTCACCAGGACTTTCTTCAGTGCCAGCAAAAAGATTGCCAATCATTACTGTGGAAGCACCTGCAGCTAAGGCTTTGACAATATCGCCCGAAAATCTTATACCACCATCAGCAATTATAGGAACATTTCGTGCTTGTTGAGCACATTCGTAGATTGCACTGAACTGGGGAACACCGATGCCCGCAATAACTCGTGTTGTGCAAATCGAACCTGGTCCGATACCAACTTTTATCGCATCAACATCTAATCTTAATAAATCTTTTACTGCTTCTTTAGTGGCAACATTACCGACAACAAGTTGAACTTCAGGAAATCGTTTTCGAATTTGTTTAGTTAAATTGATTACGCCCGCAGAATGGGCATGGGCTGTATCAATAACTAAAGCATCGACTCCGGCATCAATTAATGCTTCACTTCTTTTAATACTATCTTTACTGACACCAATTGCCGCAGCAACTCTTAATCTGCCTAATTTATCAACTGTTGCATAGGGATGCTCCAATTTTTTTAGAATATCTTTTATAGTGATTAATCCTTTAAGGATGAATTTCTTATCTACGATGGGTAGTTTTTCAATCCGATGTTGTTTGAGAATCTTTTGGGCATTAGTGAGGTTTGTGCCTACAGGTGCGGTTATCAGATTGTCTTTCGTCATCAGATACTTTACTTTCTTATTTAAGTCGGTCTCAAAGATAATATCGCGTTTGGTAATAATCCCAACAAGTTTTCCTGTATTATCAGTTACCGGTAATCCAGAAATTGCATATTTTTCCATAAGATTTTTTGCTTGACCTAAAGTATCATCAGGACTAACAGTTACGGGATTGACAATCATTCCACTTTCAGCTCTTTTTACTTTGATTACTTCTGATGCCTGTTCTTCAATACTCAAATTTTTATGAATCACGCCAATACCACCGGCAACTGCTAAGGCAATTGCCATTTTGGCTTCGGTGACAGTATCCATTGCTGCACTAACTAAAGGAATCTGGAGTGGAATATCTTTAGTAAAATAAGTCTTCGTTTCTACATCTTTAGGTAGAACTTTTGACTTTTGGGGAACTAACAGAATATCGTCAAAGGTATAAGCAGTATTGATTTTCATATTATTTAAACTATACTGTTTTTATCGGCTCTCGCATATAATTCTCATCTAATTAAATACGATATTTATTTTTTTAATTCTCATCTAATTAAAACTATACATTTACTTTATTGTGATTTCATATTTAATTTTAATTTTTAATTAAAATGCCGACAATTATTTTTTCTGGCTCTCCCCTATTTGTAGTTCATATTTTACTTCTGGAGGAATTTTTAAGGTTGCAGCAGCAGAGCAATATTTATCGCGGGAAAGTTCAAAGGCTCTTTGCAAATCGTCTGGATTTATTTCTGGGTTGACATGAATTTTGACTTTAATTGTCGTGTAGCGTTTAGGATGTTCTTCTGCCCGTTCGCCTTCAACTGTAACAATCATTTCTTTCAGTTCAGCGCGTTTTTTCTTAAGAATAGAGACAATATCGAAAGCCATACAGCCACCGAGACCAATTAATATCATATCAATTGGTTGAAAGCCGGTTTCAGTTCCACCAACTTCAGGTTTAGTATCTAAAACCAAACTATGTTTATTTTCATCTGTAACCACGAATCTTAAATTGTCAATCCATTTTAAGGTAACTTTTTGCATATTCATTTGAATAGTTTCGTTGATATTATTTTAATAATGCGCTAATTTTGGCTTCTAAATTTGAGATATTTTCTTCGCTGAATCCGACTTCTCTTAATGCAATCTTTCCTTTTTTATCAAAGATGATAAGTGTTGGAATCCCTTGAACATCATATGCTTTGGCAACTTCATTCGTACCTAAGAGAATCGGATATGGAATATTGATATCTTGGTTATATTTTTCCAGTGCGGATTTATCTTGGTCCAAGGAAACTCCTAAAACAACTAATCCTTGGTCTTTATAAGTGTTGTAAATTCTAATTAGATGCGGAATTGCGGCACGGCATGGTGGACACCAGGTTGCCCAAAAGTCGACTAAGATAACTTTGCCTTTCAGTGCCGAAAGCGTGATTTTACCACCGCCTAGTTGTTCTAACGTGAAATCTGTCGTTTTCATTGTGGGAGTAGATTTAGCCCGGTTACCGCCACAATGTAAAAATAAACATATTAATAAAATTGAAATCAAGATTTGTTTCATTTTATCTCCTTTTATTATTTACTTACAGTCGATTGAGTATTATTTTCAAAACAAAACCGATATTAGACTTTTCAATCTGATAGTATTTTTTCGATGTGTTCGACCAGATAACTTTTCGGCACGGCACCGACAATCGTATCAACCACCTGACCATTTTTGAATAACATCAAACTCGGAATACTCATAATTGAATATTTTTCTGCCAATTTCGGTTCATTATCAACATTAACCTTACCGACCTTTAATTTGCCTTGGTATTCTTTTGATAGTTCGTCAATGATGGATGCAATCATTTGGCAAGGCATACACCACGATGCCCAAAAATCCACTAATGCTGGTAGCGAAGAGTCTAAAATCTCTTGTTGAAAATTTTTTTCGTTAAGTTCAATTGCCATATGCTTTAATTGTATTGTTCAGTCACTATTTTTATTATGATAACAATAGATAATTTATACTCAAAAAGTCTTATTTGTCAAGCAATTCGTCAATTGAGTGTATTGGTAAGGCATTAAGTTTTTTGATTCGGTCATCTGCGGGCGAACTTATTCCTTGAAAAAGATAAACGGGCTTATTTTGTTTTATTGCATGTTCAACCGTATTAACTGTGCCACCGCTATCACCGGCTTCAACCACTAAAATTTTATCTGCCAAGGCACTGGTAATGCGATTGCGGGCTAAAGCATTACCTACAGACCACTCGCTATAGGGAAAAAATTCTGAGATAATTGTCGCTTGATTAAAAAAAGTATCAGCAAATTCAAGGAGTTCGGGATGAAAGGAAAATTTTAAGATGCCGAACGGTAAGACCGCAATCGTTTTGCCACCAGCCATAATTGCACCTAAATGGACAAAAGTGTCAATACCTTTAGCATAACCACTAACAATAATATAACCAGCCCGGGTCAAAATAGATGCAAATTCTTTAGCATATTGTTTTCCTTTTGCTGATGCTTCGCGTGTGCCAATAATGGCAATTGACTTTCCGGAAAATATCTTACCTTTAACATAAAGTATTGGCGGTAAATTACTAATACTTTTCAGGGATTTAGGATAATTCGTATCTTGATAGGTTATTATCTTTATTTTATTGCGCTTTACCTCATCTAAAATTAAATTCATCTGGTCTAAATCTTTCTCGGCAAAGAGAATTTTTTCTGCTATTTTTGCATTTATTCTTGGAATCTTTAACAGGGTTTGGATATTAGATGAAAAAACTGATTTTGCACTACCAAATTGCTCAATCAGATTACGAAGCGTAGTAGCACCTACTCCTTCAATACTTTGTAACAACAGATAATACTTCAACTCATTATCCATCATTTAACCATCTCGCTTAATATTTTAGGATAATTACCAAATATTTTTCTTAACCTTTCTATAACAAAAAGTAACATCTCCTCTATTCTTGTGAAAACAATCTTGGGTAAATGTATCTAAGATTTTCTTTAGAATTTATTGCGTAGAGCCTTTATGTAGGCAAGTTCGGCTTTCGCCGTTTCAACTACTTCGCCCGGAGTTATATGTTTAATAACTTTTTCATAGATTCTTTCTGCTCGAGATAAATCATTTAAGTTTTTATAACACCGTGCCGCAGCAATTAAGGCTTCGCCGGCAAGTTTCGATTTTTTGTAGCGTTCGAAAACCTTTTCATAGGTCTCGGCGGCTTTTTTGAGATTCTGCTTTTCTTCATAACAATTACCAATTGCCAACAATGTGGCTGGACCTAAAATCGGGTCTTTTTTCAATTTACCATAGGCTTGAGAAAATGCCCGATGTGCCTTATCAAATTCTTGTCGAGAAAAATAGATATTGCCTAAATAGAAATGGGCCTTTGCAGCCAAATAATGTCCAGAAAAACGACGAGAAAAATCAGTAAATCGTTCCTCAGCCGCATCAAAATTTTGTGTTGAGTATAGACCCAAGGCTTCAGTAAATCGTAATTGCACTTCAGGATTTTCTTTGCCCGTAGTAGAAAAATATATTATAACAATTGCAATGATTGCGACAACCGCACCGATTACAATAAAAAACCTTTGTCTTTGATGATAATACCAATAAATTATTTTGGTAATAATTTGTTGAAAGATATCTTCTTTTTTTGCTTCTTTTAACATTTTTGTTCCTTACTCTTTAAGTGTTTATTTTCATTATCACTACTCTTACTATCATTATAATTATCGCTTTATACCCCTGGTGAGATTCGAACTCACGAACCTATGGTTTAGGAAACCATCGCTCTTTCCAACTGAGCTACAGGGGTGTTAATGGATATTATTATAGATATTAATTAGTCTTTGTCAATGATTAGGTTTATGGAAGAAAAAAGAATTTGCACAAAATTCTTGACGCTACCATTAGGATTTGTTTAAAGTAAATAAGTTTTTGTCGTCGGGCACTGGTTTATGCTTTGATAATTCTGATATTAGTTTAGTAAATTTAGTAAATTCAGAGACTGTTTTATATAACTATTCAGAAACTCTTTCATATAACTAATGTAGATAAATTACTTTTTGAGGTCGAGTAATGTTTTGCGCTTTGATAAAATAGATACCTGCGCCTAATCTTTGACCCGCATCGTCTTTCCCATCCCAAATCGCAATGGGTGAAGAAAAACTTCTCACTAACCTACCAGATGAATTATAAATTTTAATCATCTTTTGGTTATTAAGACTGCTAATACCATAAAGACTAATCACAATCTGATTTCGGAAAGGATTAGGAAAGACTGAAATACCAGATCTTGATAAATTACTTGGCGTTTCCGAGACAATAAATCCTGTTGGTGCTTGGGTGATATACTTAATTGCTCTTTGGGGTTGAATTAATGCTGCGGCCGGATGGTAACTGCCATCAAAAAGATATTGGATACCGATGGTTTCAGTCTGGTTTTCGATACCAACAGTAGAACTGGAATATCGATTGGCTGTCTGATATTGGGCTATGATTAGATTATCACCCGTTGGTGTCCGGTGCGTTGAGTCACCAATTAGAACTTGGAACTTATCACGGATTGAAGATGCACTATAATAAGAAAGACTATCCCATTCAATAATTAAGTATCTGCTTGTTGGGTCATAATACCAATAAACTCCGCCAGCGCCTGAATTAGAATGAACCAAATCATCCCAATTTATCGCAATCATTGCTGAAGGACCATCAACATTTGGTATGGAACTATTCGAATAATCACCCGTGGTATCAGAACCACAGCGCAACCATCCATCAACACTAACTGAGATTGTATTATAATTTTGTCCATAGTATTTCAGTGAGCCAAATCGATTCGGTAATTCGACAATTCGTACCTGGTCATTATGGTCAAAAGTCAATCTTGTGCCCAGATTTTTAATCTCTATCCAATTATAAACCGGTCTTGGTGCATAGAGTGTATCTGTATTATCATATGCCCAATAAAGTGATGGAGTTCGTGGTCCATCTGGAATTGGGTCAGTAGAAACAAATTGGCCTATCGGTATCCGAAAAGTCTGCTGCCATGTGGTTTCTGCACTACTGATGGTAAGAGAAAAATCGGCATTATATCCGATGGGAGTATTGGGTGCTGAAGATATAAGATACGGTGTTTGATTTAATGCTGAATCTAAACCAGAAATGTTACCATAAGTTGATTGATTTTGATAAATCGTAACATAAGGCGAATTGCACGCAATCGTTGCAGAAACATTATGGGCTTGAATTTGTCCAATATTTCTAAGCCAAATGAGAAGATTAACCGTCTCGCCCACATCCCACCGTCGATTATTATTTCCGGTTACAGAATCGGCAATCCGATAATTGCGGAACACGACATAAGGTTGATTCGGTGTAATCGGATTAGCCAAACCAGCCGAGGCCGCAACGCAGGCTTTAATAACTTCAGTGCAAAATGGTAAAGAATTAAATCCGGCCCCAATTGTGTCACTGGTCAAATGATAATGGGGATTAGGTGGCATATAATCTTCAATACCACAAAAACCAACATATCCTCTTTGCCAGAACGAATGATGGTCCGAATAAGGAGCACTGGTTACCATTCGACGAATGGTCGGCAATGTAGTATAAGTATTAGCACTATTTATAAAGAAGTTAACAAAAGTGCTACAATTAGGATTAGAAACTTTACCGATGACATCTAAATCTTCAGGAGTTGCATCAACATAACCAATCATATCAAAATTCAACACACCGATAATAGAATCACCTTGATTACGGGCTTGTTGTGCATATGCCGCACTGCCATACAAACCTTGTTCTTCACCACTAAAAGCAATAAACCGAATTGAGTATTCAAAATTATAGTTCTTAAAAATTCGTGCCGCTTCTAAGACAGCAGCAGTGCCTGAAGCATTATCATCAGCACCGGGACAATTACTGGGCGATTGATTAGAAGTCGAATCAAAATGTCCGCAAATCACTACATAAACATTATCTGGCTGAGCAATACCGCGTTTAATTGCCACGACATTCGGCGCATAACTCGTATTATAATTATGCAGATAAACACTATCGCAGTTATAATTTAAGAACTTAGCCCTGAGCCAATTAGCAGATGCCCGACAAGAATCCGTAGAAGAATAGCGAGTGCGAAAGTTCTGTAATCGGCGCACAAAACTTAAAACCGAATCCGAACTAACTTGGGAAACCATTTGGGCAATAATCGGATTATAAACCACTTGAGGAAAAGTTGGCTCGGTCTGCGAAATCACCATTGGCTGTAATTGAATTTTAGATAACATAACCGGTAATCTTGTTAACTTATGAATCTCATTCGGCTGAACTGAAATTAACAGATATTCTTCACCTTCAGTTAATACTTGATAAGTTTTTCTAATCTTCTGCTCAGCATTTTTATTAAGCGGATAGACTAAATAATACTCTTTTTGTGGTGTGATAACATCTAAGACCGTATATCGAATATTAGTAAGTTTAGATAATTTAGCCTCAGAACTCATCACAATTATTCCGTCGGATAGTTCACAGAGAACTGTCAGGTCTTTTTTATTTAATTCGACTACATTTACTCCTACAGTCTTCACGAGATACTCTTGGCCATAAAGCATTAAAAAATAAAATAAAAAAATCATACAGTGTCTTTTCATTTATACGCCTCCAGTATTAAGAAAGTTCATATAATAAAAACCAAAAATATTTCTCACTATTTTATAGATTAAAACAAATAAAATATTTCGTTAGATAGCAAAATTTATCATTATATTAAATTTTACCTTTGATAAATCTATTTGTCAACAATAGCATTATTTATATGTCAATTCTAAATTTACCCAAAACATTATATACTATCTATTATTGAGAAATGGTTATGACATTAGAACTTACTTATACTTATTTAATCGCAGATAAAAACAGATGATATAGTATTACACGGTAAAATATGCTTTTGTTATTTTAGGGACAATACAGATGATATGCAACTCTGTGGTGTCAAACCTGTTTTGTTACTTGTTTATCCAGAAAAAAATTAAGGCACTTATTTTTCTAAAGTATTATCTTTAATATAAAATTTTATCTTTCCACCTTCTAAAACTAAATAAAAAGGCTCCCCCAATAAAGGGGGAGCCTTGAAATATTTTGTTAGTTTATTTTATGATATTAATTTTCTTAATTTCGTTATAATTATCCGTCTGTAATCGCAAGAAATAGATGCCGTTTCCGACTTTTTTGTAATTGTTGTCTCTGCCATCCCAAACAAGATTATAAGTTCCTGATTGCAAGTAAGTATTAACTAAAGTTTTGAGGATTCTTCCTGATGCATCATAAATACTCAATTTGGTCCATGACGGTTGTGCCAAGACAAATGAAATTTTAGCTAAACCATTGATTGCTGGATTAGGTCTTGGTGCGTAAAGTTTTGTTTCAAGTGGTAAATTGTTAGGGATATTTTCCGTAACACCTTGAGCCGAAACAATGGTAAACCGGATATTTGGTCGATTATAAGTCTGATTTAAACTCGTCGGTTGACTGGCATCACTTGCTGCTTGCCGTGTCCGATAAGTCGGTGATGTGGTCGTATAACGATAATACGGACATACTGTAGTGGAAATATATTGCTGGAAACCTTTGATAATTAAGATCTGGAGATTTTGAGTATTATTATAAACAAACGGTGTATCCAGTTGAACTTCCATCCAGCCTTCAGGTTGGT
>JAOABV010000058.1 GCA_026418155.1 candidate division WOR-3 bacterium
CTACTGCATTCTCCAGTAGATTGGCTGAAGGACAACCGATTGAGTCCATCGGGCCGCTCGGAATGATTATTTGTTAGATTTTTAACTTATTTTTTTGTTAGATTTTTAACTTATTTTGTTGTATTTCTGTGTTGAAAAATAACAAGGGCGGGATGGATAGATTGATTGGTGCCGGCGTTTTTATGATACTCATTAAATACCTTATTTCCAATTTTCCACAAAATTTGATTATATCTCTTTTTTCCGCCCTTGTGTCTTTCGTGTTTTCGTGATTAATTATACTATAATCAATCAGATTTCTTCGTTCTTATTCTTTCATTCGCTCAATCTCTGTTTCTATTCGTTTCGAGTTTTCGTATTTCTGTTGTCCGAAGGCAGTGCGGAAGTTAAATAAGTGTCCTTTACCCATTCGGTCCAGTTGTTCTTTAGTTACACTAAGAAAATCATCATCTAAAGAACGACCACGCAGTTCATTATCTTTTGTCTGTTCAACCGGCATAATAATCCGAGTAATTTCTGCGGACTGGTCTTTTCTATCACCAGTAACAATCCAATAAACTTTAGTATTTGGTTTTCCACCAATGACAAAAGTATTGCCTTTAACTTCGTCAACAACATAAACATCAGAAGTGCCGACACCAGTTAATTGAATCATTGGGTTTTGGTTTAGGGCGTCAAAATAATTAGGTAGATGGACAACTGCTTTGCCATCCGCACCGATAATAATTGAGCCACGATAGATTAAGACCATTTCTGGTGATTCAACAAAATAGTGATTAAGAATTTTATTCATTGGGTCAAGTGGATGGTCAATCGTAAAAGTGCCCGATGCTTTAGAAAGCGTGCCAACTCGGGTTTGACCCGATGCAGTTGCAATTTGACCATTAAATGCGGATGAACTAGTATGAAGAGAAGCCACTTTTGAACCATAATTAGTTGTAAAACTATAAGTAGCCGCAGATGTATCGCGTCTACCTATCGCAGTTGCATAATCACCGCTTGCTGAATTAGCATATCCGCCGCTAATAGTAGAGGAAACTCCATTGGCAGTGTTATAATTTCCTCCACTTATGCTTGAGTAATTACTGCTTGCAGAATTCCAACCGCCGCCAACAGTTGCAGCAACACCGCTTGCAGAATTACGAGAACCACCGCCAATAGTTGAGCCATAAGCACGTGCCGAATTAGAATCTGCTAATGCACCCCCGCCGCCACTGACAACCGAATAATCACCACGAGCACGATTATTACTTCCCGCAACAAAAGCCATTGTGCCAGAATTGATATTGCCTGAACCAAAATTACCTTTACCCATTGTGATTTCTGGATTTCCCGTGCTGGTAATCGGTCCAGTCATTGTGCCACCGCTTAATGGTAAAAAGACTCCGGTGCCAATACTATCACTTCTTGGCGCCCAAGCACTGCCAGTCCATTTTAAGACTTGACCGGCACTCGCACCGGCCTGATTTATCTTTGCCATTGTAACATTGCCATCTACTATCATACTCGTTGTGATTGAATTGCTTTGTCCTTCATCTACAAACTTATTACTCAATGCGATTGTATCTTTTCCTTGTAATTTGTGAGCATTAGTTGACACTCTTGCACTATCAATATAAGTGATATTGGCACTTAATGCATAATTGGCCGTGTCAGACTTTTTAGATAAATAAGCATAAGCAGAACTCACTAATCTAATTCTTGGCGATATTGCCGGATAGGGATTGACTTGCATTTCCAGATAACAATTACCTGATTGCGGAATTGATTCAATGGCAGTATTTGAACCTAATAGCACATTAAATATTCCTTGATTAGTCTGAACATCTTGGGTTTCACTCCAAAATGCTATACCACCTATTGAACTGGTAATTAATCAAAAAGTAATTGAGTATTGACTATCAGCAACTGGCACACCGGCCAGATTAGTCAGTTTTCCTTGATAATTGAGTAGTTTCGGGATTGTTATTATTACCGGGTCGCTTTTTGATTGGATATTTATTTTGTTTACTTCAGCATTTTCTACTGTCAAAACAATAGAAAATAACAAAATTGATACAACAATGATTGCGTTTCATAGCATCCTCCTTATTTTTACCACAAAATGAGTTATAAGTTCCTTGTGGCGATGCTATATAAATTAAAGTTTTAGTTTAATTATATTTTTATTGAATGATAACTAATTTTTTACTGGAATTGTAATTAGAAGTGTGCAAACGATAAAAATAAACACCTTTAGACACTAACTGGTTTTGATTGTCTTGGGAATTCCACATAACATTATAGAAACCCGGGGTTTGCTCTCCATTAACTAATGTCTTCACTAATCTACCCGAAACATCATAGATATTAAGTGATACTTTAGTTTTCGTAGATAGTGAATAGTAAATTGTGGTTAGGTTTCGGAATGGATTGGGTTTAGCATTATATAGTTTCGTAATGAGTTGGTTGGGATTAAAGACTTCTTCGGTTTTAGGTTCTAAAATCGCAGTTGGTGTTACAGGTAGCCAAAAGCCAATAAACCCGAGCATATTACTTGATGCCATATTACCAATTGCCGGTTGAACCGCAGTTGCCCGGCATTGATAATTAGCAGAAGTCAAAATTCCTCCACCATTGCTAAACACATTCCAATCGCAACGGTATTGAGCATCAAGTAAATTGGCACTTAATAATACTATTAAGAAGCCAATTATAACATTGATACTATATTTATTCATAAAATGCTCCTTATATATTCTGGTTTATGTTAAATATGTTTAATTGGTTTATAACTTTAAATGATGTCTTTAATATGACAGAATTGCTTATGTTTTTTGTCGAATTATTAGATGACCATAGCCCAAAACTTCTTATTATCAAAATTATCCTAATTATCCTAATATCGGTAAATTCTCTAACAAACACCGGCAATTTCAACCTCTGCATATTCCGCCTTGATTAATTATTTTTATATTATATGAAACTTGCCCTGAACCAGCGGTAAGCTTACAATATAATATTAAAAATAAATCAAGTCCTTGATATTATAATAAATTGTAGTTAACTGTCAAGTCTATCTTACCAAAGAGTAGCGTCAAGAATATTGTGTAATTTCTTTTTTACATAAAGACATTGCCCACATTGCCGGGTATATTTATTTATTAATAACTGCATACACTATTCGATTACTACTTCGCATCTGCACATCAGCCTTATCCGCTTTTGATTGACTTGACCAATCTTATATTGTAAGATACAATAGATTGATTATTATAAGATACAATAGTTTGATAGATAGCGAATATGGTCTTGGGATTGAATAAAGATAAAAATCCGTTTCGGATGTTATCTAAATATCGTATTGGATTTGGATTTGATAGTCATCCTTTACGAAAAAATCGGAAGTTAATTATAGGTGGTGTCGAAATTCCATTCTCTTATGGTTTGTTTGGCCATTCTGATGCAGATGTCTTATGCCATTCAATTGGTGATGCACTTTTAGGTGCTGTTGGACTTAATGATATTGGTTGCTATTTTCCTGATACTGACCCTAAACTTAGGGGAATATCCAGTCTGAAAATTCTTGCCCAAATAATGAAACTGATTGAAAAAAATAGATATAGGATTATTAATGTTGACTCAGTAGTTATTTGTCAAAAGCCAAAACTCAATCCTTATTTTGAGCAGATGAAGATGAAGTTGGCAGAAGTCTTAAAAGTAGATAAATCGGCAATTGGCATTAAAGCCAAAACTACTGAAGGTTTAGGATTTACAAATAAGCAACAAGGAATTATTGCGTATTCATTAGCACTCCTCCGAAAAAAATAATAATTATATATGTTTAAGAATTTTATTTATATTTTTATTTTTTGCTATATCAGATGATAAGTTCAGCAGAATGAAAGTTATTTACTACTTAACTACGAAAGCAAACTGATAAATAATGTTATTTTTAGAGTTTTCTATTTGTGCTTTGGATTATAGAATAATTTTTAATTTTTAATATTTTAATTTATGCTGCCTTTACGAGACGATATACCTTCTGAGCGAAGACCATTTATTACTTATATAATTGTTACGATGAATGTAATTGTATTTATTTATGAAATGTCTTTAGGTAGAGGCTTAAGGAATTTTTTCATTTCATACGGCGTGATACCGCAGAACATTTTAGCCGGCATCAATTGGTATAGTTTGTTTACCTCAATGTTTTTGCATGGTGATTTCTGGCATATTTTAGGCAATATGCTTTATCTGTGGATTTTTGGAGATAATGTTGAAGACACTTTGGGAAAGTTTTGGTTTATTATAATGTATCTATTTTCTGGAGTAGTTGGTAGTTTTGCTCATATTTTAGTTTCGCCCAATTCGACAATTCCCACTATCGGTGCTTCAGGCGCTGTTTCCGGAGTTTTGGGTTGTTATCTAATTTTGTTTCCTAACGCCCGAGTAGTTGCTTTAGTTCCTTTAGGATTTTTTATAAGATTTACAATGTTACCAGCATATATCTTTTTAGGTTTTTGGATTTTTCTTCAATTAATTTTTGGCTTTGGTACCGCCGGTCAAGGTTCCGGAGTGGCATATTTTGCTCATATTGGTGGGTTTGTAGTTGGTTTAGTGTTTGGACTGATTTTCCGAAGAAAAAGATATTACTTCCACTACGAAATATATTGAGACTTTTAATTAACTATAAAATAAGAGATAATTAGAAAGTTTAGTTTTCTCATCTTATTTAGAAAGCAGATTGTATCTCAACGGAAAACTTTCATAGTTTTACGCAATTATATTGAAACTTTTAATAAATCATAAAAGACCAATCAACGGTTCAGTTTTTCTTATCTCGAATGTTAATTAAATCTTAATAAGATTCTTTTATAATATTAGGATAGCGTTTTTCATTCAAAGTATCTTTTATCACAGAAGTTAATACAATCACTATTTTGTCTGTATTTTACAAAAGACATTTTATAAGCATTAATAGGTTCAGTATTGACTATTATGCAATCTTATTTTATTTTATATTTACGACAAGTTATCTGTGTTATGAATATACAAATATCAAGTTCGTTTTATACCCAATGGAGGAAATAAATTATGCATAGACTTAAATTATATGCTATTATTTTTCTTTTAACTGGTTTAATTTCATTTGTTAGCGGTTCAGCCTCGGGTCGAATTGCTGGCAGTGTTTTTGATGGTTCAACAAATACACCTTTAATTGGTGCTAATGTTGTGCTTGTGGGTAAGCAAATTGGTGCAGCAACCAATGAACAGGGTCGGTTTATAATTAATAGAGTCGAAGTTGGAACTTATACAATTGAAGCGTCAATGATTGGTTATCGGAGTCAGGCCAAAACTAATGTTGTGGTTGAACCAAATCGAACGACCGAATTAATTTTTAAGTTATCACCATCGATTATTGAAGTTTCGGCCGTAACTATTAGACCAGAGTTTTTTCCTAAGGTAAAAGACGCATCAATAAGTGAACGCAGTTTTAATGCAGAAGAGATTCAAGTCCAACCTGGTGGATTAGGCGATATTCAAAGAGTAGTGCAAGCAATGCCGGCAGTCGTTTCTTCTGGTGACCAAGATAATGATATTATTGTGCGCGGTGGCAATCCTAATGAAAATCTTTTTCTATTAGATGGCATTGAAATACCCTATCCCAATCATTTTTCAATGTTCAATCAACAAGGTGGTCCAATTAGTATGCTTAATGCCCTTTTGATTCGAGAAGTTGACTTTATTGTCGGCGCATTTCCTGCCCGATTTGGCGATAAAGCATCATCGGTTATGGATATAACCCTCAGAAATGGTTCAAACACAGAATTTGCCGGTAATATTGATGTTGGTATGGCGGGATTAGGTTTAATTTTAGAAAGTCCGTTTCCCAAACAAAAAGGTTCCTGGCTCGCTTCGTATCACAAAAGTTTTTTAGAGATAATGGCAAAATCTAAAGTCTGGGGAGAAATGTCCGCGGTGCCTTATTATGATAATTGCCTATTAAAGTTGAATTTTAAGTTATCACCATATCAGGAATTATCCTTATTGGAAATGTATGGCAATGATTATATAAAAATTGAACCGGAAGAAGATATTATGAAGACTCAAACTTTCACTGAATCAAAAACAGAACGATTAATAAGTGGACTTATTTGGCAATCACTTTTCTCTAATATTGGTTATGGAAAATTAACTCTATCTTGGGTCAGGTCTCATTGGGATGCGCTCACACTTAAAGTAAATCAAGGTCGAGACGGAGATACTTTAATCGAATTATTTTCTACAGAACAAGCATTAGGCGGTAAATATGACCTTAATCTACGATGGAATAAAACTCAGGAATCACAATGTGGTCTCGGGTTTTCACAAGTACCGTTTTCACATAAAGTTTATGCCTCAAAAGAGCCAATCTACATTTATCATTATAACCTGGTTGACAGCACAATTATTGATTCAACTTATAGGGGCGAAACGCAACTGGTAAATACTAACGCCCGCGCCCAATCTTATAAGTTTAATACTTATTTTCAGCATAGAATTGCACTGGGTGATTTTGGAAATTTGACATTAGGTGCGCGTGCCGACTATTTTAGATACACCAATAAGTTTTATCTCTCACCGAGAATAGGTTTAGTCACAAAACCAATTTGGGCTGGAGTTAATCTAACTGCTGGTTATGGTTGGCATTATCAATCACCAGCATATTATATTTTATTATGGGATAGTAGTGCTAATCATAATTTAGCCAGTCAATGTTCCCAACATTATATCATTGGTCTGGAAAAACTCTTCTTTGATGATACTAAGTTATCAATTGAACTTTATCAAAAGAAGATGCAGAATCTATTAATTCCCGAACACTGGACAACACCAGACCCTTATGATGTTTCAACTAAATATCTCGATAATGGTAAAAGTGAGGCAAAAGGAATTGAGTTCTGTTTACAAAAGAAGTTTACTAATAATTACAATGGAATAATTTCTTATTCCTATTCTAATTCTCAAATCATAAATCCCCAAAACCCAGCAAAAAGAATTCCCAACGAGTTTGACTATCGAAATGTATTTAGTTTTACCGGCACTTACCAAATCGATTTTTACAAGGAAAACTGGTATCAGAACTTACCTAAATGGTTTCGTGGTACTATTGGTGGGTTTATTTTTTCTGATATTGCTAATATTGGTTTGCGCTTTCGCTATTTAGGGGGTAGACCATATACGCCAAAACAATGGATCCCAGCAACGCGCCGCTGGATTGATAATAGTGATCTGCTGAATTCGGCCCGATATCCAAGTTATCAAAGATTAGATTTTCGTTGGGACCATAAGTTTATTCATAAAAATTGGAGTCTATCTTGGTACTTAGAAATTCAAAATCTGTTCAATCATAAGAATATCTGGTTTTACTATTATAAGAATAATGAAAAAGAGGTAGAAGTTGTTGAACAATTTGGATTCTGGCCTATGGCAGGGATGATAATTGAATTTTGATTCTTACCATTAATTTTGATATAAAGAGAACTATTTACCAAAGACTAATACTTCTAATAATAGATGATGCATATTAAATACCGAGTCCCTAATAATTTGCGAATCTAATAATAAAAAATCTCCTTGCCTTAATGTCGGCAGAGTAGAATTTAATAATTAATATTTATTTAGAATCTGTCTTTTGTGTCGTTTAAGCAGTATTTATGTTTTATAATTTAGTTACAATAGAAGTTCCATTGTCATATTGGCTTGAGCATCGTAATATTTAACCATTCTTTTAGTATCGGTTTTTTCATACCAGATATCAATATTTCTGCCGACGACGGAAAGTGTATATTTATTACAGTCAAATTCACCCGCGGGCACTTTAATCTTATCTTCACCGACTAATTTTATTTTTAAAGGGACAGTAGTTCCACTTAAACCGATTGCCACATTTATCTCTTTTTCTTCATTAGGTGCTAAATTAATTGCACGTAAAATAGTGGTCACTTGGTCATTATCATAGGTATTGACATTAATCGGTATATCAATTGATTTCTTGCCCTGGGGTAAAGATGCTTTAATTGATGCTTTGTTGTTGTGGTATTTAATCTCACTTGTTATTATCGTCCCACTGGTTGATAGTATCTTGGATGAAGATATTGGTTTTAAGTTATTCTGTCTTAATAATAAGACTGTTGAATCACGGGAGATAATACCGGCTTGTTTAATTTCAGTTATTGATTGTAGTTCAATAACAGGTTCTGGTTCAGATATGGATTTATAGATCAACTGATACGAACCGACATTAATAGTGTCTATCAACAAACGGTATTTATTGATTTCATTCCAATTATTTGGTGATAATTTAATTGCCGGGACTACTTTTTTCCCGCAGTTAAGTATGATTAGTAATGCGGACAATATAACACATATAATGTTTTTCATTTTATCCTCCTTTGCTTTCTTGTCTAATATTTTTACTTACTTTATAGACAATTAATAATATAAAATAACCGATGATTAATAATACCGGCAATGTTATTGTATAAATGTGAATTCGTAAAAATTTAATGAATTCAAGTCTCGGAAAATACATCATAACAATAACAAGTCCATCAACCAATTCATGATATAACATTCCGAAGATAAAAAATAACAATAGCCACCAGCGTTTAGCCAATCCATACCAATGATAAAAACCTAAGCCGACCAAAGCGCCAATAATCGCATGTAATTGAATTGCATAAAAACGCTCCCAGATTGTGTACCAGGTTGTGAAATACATAAAGAGATTAATACCAAAAATTCGATTGAGCAAAGGAAAATAGCCAATAACTGATAAAGTGATTGCTTCACCAATACCATAACAAAGCCCAACCCAATAACCGAATATAGTTGCCGTCCTTTTCTGTTTGAATGTATCTTTACCGTTATCTTTAGTTAATGCGATAAAAATAATTATTACCAGAAGTTTTGCTAGTGTTTCCCAGAAATTATTGTCCATTTGAACAATTGTCAGCACAAACCAGAACTTATTATACGCCAACACCAATGCTTTTTCCCAATGTTTACGAAACAAAAATGCTGGGAAAAAAAGAAATGCATTAATACCGGTTACGGACCAAACCCAAACGGGAATTTTATCTAATAGCGAGCGTCGACGAAAAATAAAAAAATATATTATGGGAATAACTAAGCCAATACCAATAAATAAGACGAATGTAGGGAGATATTTCACACTATAATCCTATTCCTTTTCCGCCCATTCCTTCAATTTTCTTTTGATTTTTTCCTCAACTTTTTTACCGATTTCTTCCCATTCTTTTTTCTTAACTTCGTCTTTGGATTCATCAAGCCAGGTTTTTATGCCTTCACGAATTTTCTCTTCTATTTCATTCCAGTCATATTTTTTTACTTTTCTTGTTTTGGTGTATCTAAAACCACCACCAATAGAAATTAATACACCTAAAATATATCCCAGATTATAAGCCCAACCGACATTATTGACTTCATAGATTTTAACTGTGTTTGTAAATAAGCTCACAACAAAAGTTATAATGATAATAATACCATGCCACAGTCCGGCCCAAAAATTTGCTGGTTTTGAACCTTCAACATTTGGGTTCCAACGATAATTGCCCGGCGCACAATTTAACGCTATTAAAACTACGATGATTAAAATAATTACTAACCATAAAGACTCTTTCATATTAGACATGTATTCCTCCGCATTGTGGACAATTATTGCTTTTTACGATTAAAGACTCACTGCTTCACAACGCATTATAGGATATTATCAGATGATGTCAATAAATTTATTTAGGAAGAAATATTAACAATCTATTATGCCAAAATGTCGTTTTTGGGTTGAAACTTATATCAAAAAAATCTCTATTTAGATAGAAACAATATAGTTGAATCTTGCATTATAATCAAGAATACAAAAAGTAATTTATTAGTTATCTTTCGAGACAAATGAAATAAAGCACAAAATTTTGACAGATGTTTTTCATTAGAGAAATATAATATCAAAAACAGAATGTCCAAAACTGAAAAGAAAGGCTACACTTATTAGTAGTTGAACAGGAAGTCAACATATATTTAATATATTTTATTGAAACATTTCTAACAGAATTCAAAATACGCTTTGAATCAATTATTAATATAATTAAAATCTCACAAACTATAGCGTATGTCATGAATAGATTACATAAATTATGATTGACATCGCTAAAAATTTTTCTTATATTATAGAGTGTTGTTAATAACAGTGTTGACGATATTTGTAGTTGAGTCAATTAATTGCGATTCAATTTTGGCAAATGCCAAGATTGCGATGAGTAAAATTACAAGTTTATCAGGTGCGATTCAAAGAGAAATTTCTGTGTCCCGACAAAACAAATTTGTTAGTGAAGGATTATTCTACTATCAAAGTCCGAATCTTTTTAGATTAAATCTAATAAGTCCTGAGGAACAAGAAATAATTTTCGATGGAAAGTATTTGTATACCCGTATCCCCAAAGAAAAAGAATGGCACATAAAAGAAGTTTCTAATCCTTTAGAAGGGCTTAAGGATTTTTCCAATATTGGTTTAAATTTTATTAACTTTTTTGAACATAAATTTAAATTCAATCTCAGATGGGAAGGTAAGGTAAAAGATTACAATATCTTTCTTTTAGAAGGTAGTCCTAAGCAAGATACAATTAATGACATCCCGCAATATAGAAAAATTCTTGTTTGGATTGATAAGACCAGTTATTTACCTTTAAGATTTGAGACATATGGCAAATCCGATAATCCGACAACAATATTTGTTGTCGACAGTCTTTATTCTCATAATCAACTAACTATACCCAGCAAATCTGAACTCCGAATGGGTGTTAAAG
>JAOABV010000059.1 GCA_026418155.1 candidate division WOR-3 bacterium
AATATAATATCATAAAGATAGCGCATTATAAATTACAAAATTTTTTTGTAAGGTTATGATACCTTTTTGGGTAGTGTATAATATTTGTGTAAATTTAGACTTGATAAAGGTATATTCTTCAATGATGGTCAATTTTAATAATAAGAAAAGACGAACACCCTAATGAAGAAAAAAAGATTTATACAAAACTCCTGACGCTGTCTCTCTTAATTTAATATTGACAATCTTGATTTAAATAGCATAATTAGTCTGTAGTGAAAATAGATTTAAACCTCTTGAATCTTTTAATATATTAGGTAGCAGGATGAAGATATTAGTTACCAGTGCGTTGCCGTATGCGAATGGCGAGATTCATTTAGGCCATCTGGCTGGTGCTTATTTGCCTGCTGATATCTATGTCCGCTATCAACGACTTAAGGGACAAGATATAATTTTTATTTGCGGTTCAGACGAACACGGTGTTCCGATTACAGTTGCTGCAGATAAAGAAAAAGTTAGTCCAAAGGTCATTGTTGATAGATATCACAATAGTATTAAAAAATCATTTGAGCAGTTTGGTTGTAGTTTTGACAATTATTCGCGCACCTCTTTGCCGTTACATCATAAAACCGCTCAAGATTTTTTTCTTAAGATATATCAAAAAGGTTATATTTACCCCAAGACGATTAGTCAATTTTTCTGTCATAATTGTAATATGTTTTTGGCAGACCGTTATGTTATTGGTATTTGTCCTAATTGTGGTAATGAAAAAGCCCGCGGCGACCAATGTGAGAGTTGTGGCCGATGGCTTGAACCTTATCAATTAAAAGAACCGAAATGTAAAACTTGTGGCACAACACCTGAAGCCAAAGAAACAACCCATTATTTCTTTAGACTTAGTCAATTCCAGAAAACTTTAGAAGATTGGATTCGTGCTAAAAAACACTGGAAAGATAATGTTAAAAGATTCTGTGAAGGATGGTTTGCTCAAGGATTAGAAGACCGGGCAATAACCCGAGATTTAACTTGGGGAGTAAAAGTTCCATTAAAAGAAGCCGAAAATAAAGTTTTATACGTTTGGTTTGATGCACCCATTGGCTATATCTCTTCAACTAAAGAATGGGCAGAGAAAAAAGGCAAACCAGATTTATGGCAAGATTACTGGCTCGACCCGAATACCAAACTAATCCATTTTATTGGTAAGGACAATATTGTATTTCACGCAATCGTCTGGCCCGCAATGCTTTTAGCCCATGGTGATTATATTCTGCCGGCAGAAATTCCGGCAAATGAATTCTTAAATTTGGAAGGCAGAAAATTATCAACCTCAGAAAATTGGGCGGTCTGGTTACCAGATTACTTAAAAGAATTTGAACCTGACCCCTTGCGCTATGCTTTAGCAGTAAATTTACCGGAAAATCGTGATGTTGATTTTGCTTGGCGTGATTTCTTGTCTCGTAATAATAATGAACTTGCCGATATCTTAGGAAATTTTGTCAATCGGGTCGCAACCTTTATTAATAAGAACTACAGCGGAAAAATCCCTAAGGCAAATAAATTAGGTGAAAGCGAAAATGAAATTTTAGCGAAGATTAAAGAAACTACAGAAAAAGTTGGAGCGCTAATTGAGACTTTCCAAATCAAAGATGCAATTCGTGAATTAATGACCCTTCCCAGTTTAGGTAATCGTTATTTTGATTATCAGGCGCCTTGGCTAAGTTATAAACAAAACCAGCCCCAATGTGATACGACAATAAATATTTGTGCGCGGTTAATTGCCTCGCTCTCAATTCTTTTAGAACCGTTTTTACCATTTACCGCAGAAAAGATTAAGAAACTAATTCAAACTCAAAGTAAAGATTGGAATTCAGCCATAAATCCGCAATTCAATAATACCTTAGGAGCGATTTCAATATTGTTTCCCAAAATCGAAGAAAAAATAATTGTTGCTCAAATTGAGAAATTAGGTAAGAAGATGGACCAAGATGTTTCTTCTAAAGAAACGCAGGTCAAATTTAAGGAGATACCGATGGAAATAACAATTGATGATTTCAAAAAAATTGAACTAAAAGTTGCCAAAATTATTAACGCGGAAAGAGTTGCGGGAACTGAGAGATTAATTCGAATGGATATTGATTTAGGCACCGAAAAACGACAAATTGTTGCTGGTATTGGTTCAGCCTATAATCCTGAAAATCTTATTGGTAGAAATATTGTTGTTGTGGCTAATCTACAAAAAGCTAAGATTCGTGGAGTTGAATCACACGGTATGCTCTTAGCTGCCGTTGATGGTAATGATATTTCTTTAGTAGTTTTAGATAAGGAAATTAGACCGGGAAGCCCAGTATCATAGAAAAATTAAATATTTAAAAATATTAAAAACAATTTTTACAAATTATCATATTTTCCTCTAAGATGTAATAGTTTCGAGTTAGGATTTAATATATGACTTTATTTTATGCCCATTGTTACTTAACTGACCGCACTTATATTATTTGAGATTATCAAGCGAACACAAGATGAAATGTTTAATTAGTATGAATAACAAAGTTCTCTTGTGGTTTATATATGGTGTTATTTGATTCTCATTGTCATTTAACTGACCGGGCTTATATTTCCTGTCTTGACGAAATTGTCAAAAGAGCAAAAGAGAATAATGTTCAGTATCTTTTAACTGCTGGACTAAACATTAAAGATTCTCAAGCAGCAGTTACAATTGCTAATAAATATCCTGATACTTATTGTAGTGTCGGAATTCACCCGCACGATGCGAAAACAATGCGAGACGGTGATATGGAACACTTAGAAAAACTGGCAACAGCCAATCTTAAAGTCAAGGCGATTGGAGAAACCGGCTTGGATTTTTATCGCTGCTATTCTGACCCAGTTAGTCAAGAAAAAGCATTTCATATGCAGATCGATTTGGCACAAAAACTTGCCTTACCAATGATTATTCATATTCGAGATGCATACTCTGAAGCAAAAGCAATTCTAATACAGCATAATTATTTCAAAGGAGTGCTTCATTGTTATTCAGGTGATGAACTGTTTGCGAATTGGGCAATCAAACAAGGATTTTATATCTCGTTTGCTGGTTCAATTACTTATGATAGTGCTTCATTAAAAAATATTGCTCAGAAGATACCAGAAAATAGCATTCTAATTGAGACCGATGCACCGTATTTAACACCTCAACCATTAAGAGGCAAGCGTAATGAACCTTCTTATGTTAAATATACTGCTCAAATTATCGCACAACTACGTAAATGCTCAATTGAACATATTGCCGATATAACAACCCAGAATGCTAAAAAACTATTTAAGATTTAATTCTCGTAAAATTTTTAATATCATCTTATAAAATTAAAAGTTTTAATATCATCTTATAAAATAGTGTTTAAGCCCAAAAAAGCATTAGGTCAGTCTTTTCTTATCTCGCCACGCATTGCTGACCGATTGGTTTCGGCTTTAGAACTCGATAATACGGATAAGGTTTTAGAAATCGGCGCAGGCAAGGGAATTTTAACAAAACGCATTGCTGAAAAGGCTCATAAAGTTTTTGCGGTCGAGATTGATAAGCGACTAATTCCAATACTACAAAATAATACACGAGAATTTTCTAATGTTGAAATAATTAATGCGGATATTTTACATATAGACTGGCAGGCGTTAGATAAGGTAAAAATTATCGGTAACATACCATATCATCTCTCATCATCAATATTATTTAAACTTTTAGATAATATTAATCTTTGGGATATTACAGTATTAACATTACAACGAGAGTTTGCAGACCGACTGTTAGCGAAACCAGGCACCAAAGAATATGGAGCACTTTCAGTTATTTTTGAACCCTTAACGATACGCAAAAAATTAATAACTATTCCGTCATCAGCCTTTAGACCTCGTCCTAAAGTCGTTTCGACTGCAATTATTATCAGAAAACGAATACCGGCATTATTTACTGATATTTCTTCTAAGGTTTTTAATAAAATTGTCCATATTGCTTTTAGACATCGCCGAAAGAATATTGCCAATAATTTGAATTTGGGTTTATCTTTAGATAAAATAAAAATCTCTCAAATTTCGGAAAAGACCGGCATTGATTTAACTCAGCGAGCCGAGAACCTTACGATTCAGGAATTTTATCAATTAGCCAAAACTATATTTTCACAAGGCATTATGGAAAATATCGTAGAACATTCCTTTTCGATATCTGGCAACACCAATCTATTTCGTAAAAATAGTGAAAAGCGAATTGAGGAACGCAAAAAGGGATAAACGACAAAATTAATTTATGAGGGTAGTGTATAATATTTTGTGTAAATTTAGAATTGATATCTAAAAATAAAGGTGTATCCTCCAATGATAGATAATGATAATTTTAATTTTTAATAACAAAATGATAATTTTAATTTTTAATAACAAGAAGAGGATAATACACCTATGAAACAATACAATTTACATCTCAGCAAGAAAGAGTATAATGACCCTTGGCTAATAATCAACGATTATTTACACGAAGACCAAGACCACTAAAATCCTTTGACAGATAAATTAAATTTTAGTATCATTATTATATGATTAAAGAATTAATTAAACCCCGAGAAATAATAAAAGACTTAAGCAAGGAAGAATTAAGAAAATTGGCCGAAAAAGACGAAGTCACGACTGAATTTGGTAGTGCTGCTTATGTCACTCATATTCGTAATCGTAGCGCCAAGTTTACCGAAATCATTGAAAATGAACCCAATGAATCACAGAAGATTTTAATTGAGCAGGGATTAGAATATATTGCGAAGAAGCGAATGATTATGGTCGAACGGACTATGTGCCAATCCGATGAGATAAAACTTTTATGCCGTTATTATGTGACTAAAGATTATGCGCGAAATGCTTATATGTGGCACCAGATGCTTTTTGAACCTAATAGGCAAACTGAACCTGACATTACTGTTGTCTCCATCCCTGAATGGCCTGAAAGAAAAGTATTAGTGCTACCCAAAGAGCGAATAACTTTTGTATTCGGTTCGGACTATACCGGTGAAATTAAAAAGGCATTTTTGCGTCTGGCAATGTATCTGGCAAAACAACGCGGTTGGTTAGGTTTGCACGCGGGAAGTAAAATCATCCGAGTTAGAGATAAAACTCAAAAATTAACTAATAAAGGTATCTTACTCTTCGGACTTTCCGGAACCGGCAAAACAACTTTAACTTGTCACCATCACTATCTTGAAGGCGATGAAGGTGTTGTGATAAGACAAGACGATGTTGTTTTCTTAAAACCGGATGGTTCTGCTATCGGCACAGAAAACAATTTTTATATGAAGACGGAAGGACTTTCCCCTAAATCGGACCCGCTTTTATATAAAGCAGTAACCAGCCCCAATGCGATTTTAGAAAATGTTTTTGTTGAAGAAGATGGTAAAGTCGATTTTCAAAATTATATGTTAACTTCCAATGGTAGGGCAGTCGTGATCCGACGAGAAATGGACTATACGGACAACGAGATCGATTTACCTTTTGCGCATATCTTAATTTTTATTTATCGCCGAAATGATATTGTACCACCTGTAGTGAAATTAACTGCTGAACAGGGTGCGGCATTTTTTATGCTTGGAGAATCAGTAGAAACATCTGCTGGTGACCCGTCTCAAGCTGGTAAGTCGAAAAGAGTTGTTGGTACTAATCCTTTTATAATTGGTCCTGAAGCCGAAGAAGGTAATCGCTTCTGGGAAATATTGAAACAGCACCCAGAAATGGAAGTTTATGTGATGAATACAGGCCGAGTTGGTGGTGAAAATGGTGAGAAAATCACAGTTCGCCACTCAGTCGAAATTATTAAACAGATTGCTCAAGGTACCATTGAATGGAAAGTTGACCCTGATTGGCACTACTTAATACCTAATAATATTCCTAATATCAATTATGAAAGATTTAATCCGCTTAACTACTATTCTGAAGAAGAGTATAAACAAAGAGTGCAAAACTTAAAAACCGAGAGAAAAGATTGGTTGAAAAAATTCCCTGAGCTTGTACCAGAAATATTATCATCAATAGATTAATAACTTATCACTCACACCCAATCTTGGAAAAAGACCTTTTATATTTCGGTAGGATTTATTCATAGACAACATAGATAAAATGTGAGCATAGCGTAACGGCTCAGGAACACGATAATTTTTAACACATGCCATAACAATCTTTTTTGCTGATAGGATTGATATTTTATGACCTGGGGAAACGAATAAGGGTTTAACTCCGGTTCGAGTTCGTAAAATAATCCCAACCTTTTCGCCTTCATAAAATAGAAAACTAAAACTTCCTTTCTTTTTGTTGGGTTCTTGGCCATTTCCACACAATCTTGATTTGCCAACACCGATACTTGGAATATTTAGGTTAACGCCTAAAATTACTGCAATTCCTGCTCTGCGGGGATGGGCAATGCCCTGTCCATCACATAAAATTATATCAGGTTTAATGCGTAATTTTTGATAAGCCATCATAATCGGTTTTGCTTCTCGAAATGATAAAAATGTTGGAATATAAGGAAATGGTATTCGACATCTAGCAGTCGCAAAGTCAACAACAATTAGTTCCTTAAAATCAAATACGACTATTGCTGCATATGCGTAATTTTTATCAAAAGCAACATCTGCCCCAGCAATATAATTTATCTCATTGAAGTCGTCTTTAAGAATAACTTTTTTAGCAATCTTCTGTTGAAATTTTATTAGATTAGAAATTTTAAGCACTATTTAAGAAGGTTACTAAGTGGAATTAAAGTAAAGGTAGTAAATAGGCGTTATCCCTAATTGTATTTTGTAAAATAACGAAAAGTTGAAAGTAGTAACTTCATTCAACGGTAACACTTTTTGCCAGATGCCGGGGTTTGTCGACATCACAACCTCGTTTAACTGCAATGTGATAGGCTAAAAGTTGCAATGGAATGACATTAATAATCGGCGAAAGCCAATCTTTAGTTTTCGGCACATAAATTACTTCGGTTGCCAAATTTTTAATCTCGTCATTTCCTTCAGTAGCAACCGCAATGATATTTCCTCCGCGGGCTCTGATTTCTTCAATATTACTTATGACTTTCTGGTAAATTAAATCGTCAGTATCTGTGGCAATTACGACTACAGGCATATTTTTATCAATTAAAGCAATTGGACCATGCTTCATTTCCGCTGCCGGATAACCTTCAGCATGAATATAGGAGATTTCTTTAAGTTTTAAGGCACCTTCTAATGCGACTGGAAAATTAAGACCTCGACCTAAATAGAGAAAGTTATTGAATTGATAATATGCTTGAGCAATTTTTTCAATCTCAGCATTTTTATTCAAAATTTCTTTCACTTGATTAGGTATCTGACGCATGGCCGTAAAATAATCAATCAATTTTTCTTTTTCAATTAATCCGCGGTTTTGGGCTAAAAATAGACTTAAAAGAGTTAAGACGACAACTTGGGAAGTAAATGCTTTAGTTGAAGCCACGCCAATTTCTGCGCCGGCGTGTAAATAGATACCGGCATCTGTTTCACGAGCAATTGCTGAACCAACAACATTGACAATACCTAAAACAACCATTTTTAATTCTTTGGCTTTTCGCAAAACCGCTAATGTATCTGCTGTCTCACCAGATTGGCTAATGACAAAGAGCACACTGTTTGGGGTCGGAATTAAAGTTCGATACCTCAATTCAGAAGCATATTCAACTTCGGTCGGAATTTTAGCAAATAATTCAATCAGGTATTCACCAATCAAACCAGCATGCCATGATGTTCCACACGCTGAGATTATAATTCTTTCCACATTATTTAAATATTCTGAAGCCTTCATTTGATGCGCGTTAATTTTGATTTCAGTTTCCAAACCACCAAGCCTTACTTTGCCATTTTTTAATTGGTATCGGCCGCGCATCGCATCTTTTATAGTATCCGGTTGTTCAAAAATCTCCTTAAGCATAAAATGAGGATGCCCACCTTTTTCAATCTGCTCTAAGGATAATAAGACTTCTTCAATTTGCTTTTCAACCTTTTGATTTTCTAAATTAGTAATTTTATAACCAGAAGGAGTTAGGACTGCGATTTCACCATCAGATAGATAAGTTACTTTTCTGGTCCATTCAATTATTGCAGTAGCATCTGAGGCAACAATGAACTCATTATTATCACATAATCCTAAAATAAGCGGACTGCCATTACGAGCAACAATGATTTTATCTGGTTCTAAACTTGAGATGATGGCTAAACCATAAGTTCCTTCAACTAATTTCAAAGCATTTTGAACAGCAGTTAGCAAATCGCCACGATAATTTTCTTCAATAAGATGTGGAATTGTTTCCGTATCAGTTTCTGATGCAAAAATATGACCGCGTTCAGTAAGATACTGCCGTAAAATTCGGTAGTTTTCAATTATACCGTTGTGAATAACAGCAATTTGTTTTTTGCAATCGAATTGGGGATGCGCATTGACTTCATTAGGTTTACCGTGTGTTGCCCAACGCGTATGACCAATACCGATATTTCCGGACAAAGGTCTTACACTAAGCAGCGCACTCAATTTTTCTAACCGGCCTTCGGTTTTACAAAAGTCAATATTGTTATTGGTTATTACACTAATACCACAAGAATCGTATCCGCGATATTCTAAACGCTTAAGACCTTTCATAATGATTTCGGTAACATTCCTAGTGCCGATATAGCCAATGATTCCACACATAATATTTTAGAGAACGCCACAGATAAATTCAGAGTTTTCTGTGGTAAAACTTAACTTTCGCAGAACTTTCATTTCAAGTTTAACTTAACTCGTAATATTTTTAATTGTTTCCGTAATTAGTCTTTGGGTTAAATTTTTACTATTACTTTCTGCGACAATACGCAGGACGGGTTCAGTTCTTGATTTACGCAATAAAATCCAAAAATTTTTGCCTATTACTTTTAGACCATCTTGGGTATCAAATTTAATGTTTGGGTCATTTTTAAATCTCTTTTGGATAGTCTTTTGCCAATCAGCACGGAATTCGTAAACTACTTTCTTCTCAATAAAATATTTTGGCAATTCTTTTCTTATTACTGAAAGAGGGCATTTTCTTTTTGCCAAGAATACTAATAATAGAGCAGTAGCAACTAGACCATCGCGTGCTAAATTAATCTCAGGAATGATTACGCCACCATTTCCTTCACCACCAACAATTGCATTAACTTCAAGCATTTTCTTGATTACATTTGCTTCGCCTACCTTTGAGCGATAAACATTAACTCCGAATCTGCTACAGATGTCCTCAACTGCCATTGTTGTGGAATTATTTACAACTACAGGTCCTTTTTTCTGTTCTAAGATAAATTGAATACCTAATAATACCGACGCCTCTTCAGATAAAGGAATTCCTTGTTCATCAACGCAAGCAAATCGGTCAGCATCTGGGTCAAAAGCAATACCTAAGTCTAATTTTTGCCTTCTAATTTCTAAAGATAATCTTCGCAAACTTGCTGGAGTTGGTTCAGGTTGTCTTGGGAAAATAGTGTCATCTTTTTTTATACTTATTGGTGTTGCACCTAACATTTTTACTAATTTTATGGCAAAATGTTCGGCAGTCCCATTACAACTATCAATCCCAACCAGAAAATTTTTCTTGGGTATATTACGAAAGTACTTAGATTTGAAAATATGTTCTAAATAAGTATTACAAATATCAGTTGCAAAAAGAGAAGGAGAAGAATCAATAGTTATTGTGGTATCATCTTTTTTCTTATCAAAATATTCTTTTAATTGTTGAATTTCTTCTTCAAAAAAGAGAGTGCCTTTATTTGAGATAAATTTCAATCCATTATACTCTTTCGGATTGTGGCTGGCGGTAATTTGAATGCCGGCATCTAAATTCAATTTTTTTACCATCATAATAGTCGCAGGTGTTGGGCAGATACCAAAATCATAAACATCGCAACCAGCATAAAAAAGCCCGGCAACGCAAGAATGAAAAAGTATCGGGCTGGAAGTTCGGGTGTCACGACCAATAGCAACTTTTTTGGCTTTGAGAAATTTTCCAAAGGTAAATGCATATTGAGTAATAAGTTGTGGGAATAAATCTTGACCAACAATTCCTCTTAGACCAGAAACAGTAAATATCGGCTTTGGCACAAAAGAATTGTAAGGAAAAAACAAAATTTGGTCAAGACTCAATAAAGGGAATTAAAAAGTGCTGAGGGAGGATGCGGAAGCCACGGAAAACAAAAAATTCCTGTGCTGACCATAACTCAAGATTCGAAAGTTTCAGTGCCTTCAGGAGAAAAAAATAAGTATTGCCGAGGTTTGAATAAAGAAAGATATGCGAAAAATAATATCGGTTACTAATGAATCTTCTTTGTATTAACCATATAAGTTCTTTTTCTCCTATTTCTGAGGCTTTGGACCAAGGAAGGTATTCTATCTTAAAATTATTAAATCAGGTCTGATCTGCTAAATTTATTAACTATCCTATTTGATATAGTAGGCAGAAGATTAGACTATTTATTCTGTTATCACATTGATTGTCCACAGATTAAATTAAAGGGCGAAACAAAGGATAGTCTGAAAAACAGTAGTTTTGGCGGTCGAGTGGGCATACCCGTCAGTAGCCGACCGATATGCCCCTCGGCTTGCCCCCTGGCCTGCCGACCGGCTTACCTATTAGGTGACTGAAGATGTCAGGTAGGCC
>JAOABV010000060.1 GCA_026418155.1 candidate division WOR-3 bacterium
ATTATCAATAGGATAGCGGATAAAGTCGCCTAACCCTTTGCCTTCTCGGTCAAATAAGCCTGTGGCTCATTCGATTAGTGCCGGCATTTTTATTATACCCACAACTCACCTTATTTCTAATTTTCTATCAAATTTGATTATTTTCTCCTAATATTGCACTTTAATTTTCTAAAAGATAGTTAGATTCTTGGTCTTTTAGTATGAAATATATTTTCGGCACATATCAGATATTTTTAGGCGTATTATTCTCTCAAAAGTGACTTTTTCTATAACACTATTTTCTAAATTTTTAGAGGGTAATGAGAAAATTATCGGCTGGTAATTTTTGTTGACTGCGGTGTCTTTTCAACTAAGACCAGTGTAAGATTAGAATGTTTCTCTTGTATTTGGATAAGTCTTCGACTGCTGGTCCGCTCAATAAATAAATTGTATTTTTCTGAATCAAAAGTTAAATTGATTTTATCACAGTCAAAAGTACCGGATAATGTTTTGATTATTGCTTTACCACCATAACTAACGGTGCCCAGTGCAACTTGGAGCAAAAACGGATTAATGATTTTAATCGAATAGCGCTTGCCTTTTTCCCATTGTAAACATCGCATTAGCCAAAAAACCATTTCGTTATCAAAATAGGTTCCTTTTACGGATAACGATTTGGCATCTTTGCCATCCATTGTTTCGGTCCAGATGTCAATATTAGATTCATCATAATGAACTTCGACAATTCGAGAATCAAAATCGGTTTCTAATTTCCGATAACTCCAAATCGGCGCGAAGTCTTGACGAGAAAAACATACGACCGTCGAATCACTTAAATAAGTCTCCTGCCAATCGATTTCACTTAATAGTTCTAAAACATAAGTCGGTTTTTTGTCCTCCATATCAAAATGTAATATCTGTTGGGTATATCCGATTAGTTGATTGTTGCGATAGATTTCATAATAATACTTATCACCGTTCTGCCAATTAGGCGCAATTAAATCGGACAATATCGGATGTGATTTCTGACAAGAAATATAACTTAAAATCAATGGAATTAATACTCTAAATATAAACTTTTGATACTGTCGCATTATATTAATCTTCGATAATTACAACTGCACCGGCATACTCATCAGTATGAGTAATACTTAATAAGGTCTTTTTATTATTTAAGATATCTTTGGCTTTACCTTTTATCTCTAATTTAGGCGGAGTTTTCTCATCGTCAATAATATTAATATCCTGCCAAGATATTATACCTCGTAATCCTGTGCCTAAGGCTTTAGAAAATGCTTCTTTAGCCGCAAATCGTGCGGCATAAGAAAGATATTTTTGGGACTGTGCTTCGCAAAATTTCTGTTCCGTGTCAGTGAAAATTCTATTCTTAAAGCGCATGCCAAATCGTTCGATGGCTTTTTGGATTCGTCTCACTTCTACTAAATCAATACCAATTCCGAAAATCGCCATCTCTATTTACTTAAAATTGGTATCAAAACTATTCTTAAACACTGCCAAGATGCTCAAATACTTTTTGGATTCGTCTCACTTCTATTAAATCAATACCTATTCCGAAAATTGGTATCAAAACTACTCTTAAACACTGCCAAGACGCTCAAATGCTTTAGGATTCGTCTCACTTCTATTAAATCATCGCTAATTCCGAAAATTACCATTTTCGTCACCTATCCAATACTTAACAGATTGGCTTTTAGTGCTACTGCGTATTTTAACTATCTTTATTTTCTTGGTCAATTATTTTGACTAACTCGTAGATGTCATCAATATCCCAATCTGCGCCTGAGTTTTTGGTGCCGAAAGTGTCGCCATATCGTGCAAAGACCGTCTTCATTCCTAAAAGTTTGGCACCAACAATATCGCGCTCTGCCCAATCTCCCACCATAATCGCATCTTCAGGTTTTAGTTTTAATAATTCCAAAACCTTGATAAACGGCTCTGGTGCGGGTTTGCGTTTCTCAGTATCTTCAAAAGTTACCACCACATCAAAATAATTATGAATATTTAAGGCACATAATCTTAACCAGGCTTGAAGTCGTGGCGCATCGGAAACAACTGCTAATTTTAATCCCCGTTTTAATAATTCTAATAAAGTAATGGTCACCCGCGGATAAGAAACTAAAACGCCTTCGCGTGCCCGACGATATGCGACAATACCAGCCGCAAGTATCTTATTATCAAGCCTTCCCAGTTCTTGCATTAAGAAGTCGTCAAATACCTGTTGATACTCAATGCCTTTTTGTTGATAAATTTCAAAGATTCTTTTGCGGGCATCTTCTTTTTTCATCTGTAAGCCGGCATCGATCATTGCTTCAACTGCTGCGTCTATCGCAAATTCCTTTAATTTCATAAAATCGACTAAGGTGTTATCTAAATCAAAGATAATCGCTTTTATCTTTTTACTCATAAACGTTGTAAACAATCAATTTTTATTATTTACCAGCACATAGATTAACCGGTTCGTGTTCTCGCTCATCTGTTAATTTTATTCAAAGTTGTGGTTAGGGCTTTTTTAAGTATCTCGTAAGTTCGCTCCAATTCTTGACAGATAATTTTGGTATCAGTTAAAATCGGCATAAAGTTTGTATCGCCATTCCAGCGCGGGACAAGATGCATATGGAAATGGTTCGGAATCCCCGCGCCCGCAACTCTACCCAGATTCGCACCAATATTAAAACCATCAGGCTTAAGCGTCTTACTAATAACTTTAACACATTGCTGGAGTAGATAAAACATTTCGCTCGTTTCTTTAGAACTAAAACTTTCAATTTTACCTGAATGTCGATAGGGTGCAATCATTAGATGCCCTGGATTATAGGGATATCGGTTCATCATCACAAAAGAATATTTTCCCCGCAATAGAATTAAAGCGGCCGCATCATTCTTTTCCGAAGACGCTTTAATACAGAGCACACACTTTTGTCTTTTATCTTGCTGACAACTATTAATATATGCCATGCGCCAAGGCGCCCAAATATGTTTCATAAATTCACTCTCCCCTTAGGTGTTTTTAGATATGAAGTAGGTTTTCGGTTTTTGCACATTCTATTGTTTATCTAAAATAATCTCATCTGACTCTCTTTATCGGTTGGCAATTCCATCGGTGGTGTCGTTGTTTCTTGGCTAAACACACTAATTTTGCCAAAGACACCGTCATAACCAGGTTTACAAAAGACTTCGCCTTTACGCATCTGCGCGATGGCATATGCAATCCGTTCATCAGAATGCGTTACAATTTCGGAAATCGGAGCATTGAGTAAAACATTGAATTCGCCGGATAATGCGTTTACTAACTTTAGATACTGGTTTTTAACTGCATTCGTATCTCTGCCTACATTCATTGCTTCGGCAATAATCTCTTCTAAGGGAATTAAACTTTTATAAGGAATTGCTGACTCCGGCACAAAACCTTCAGGTCGGTCCGATAAAAGTAAAACCCGATGAGCAACGCCAATCGTTAATTTCTTGCCACAAACCGGACATAAATTATCGTTAGCCAACGCTTCTTGTGGACTTAAACAAACATTACAATTCCGATGTCCGTCATAATGATACTTACCTTCCTCAGGAAAGAATTCAATCGTAAATAAAAACCGGTTTTTATCTTTAGTCTTTAATACTTCCTTGATTTCATAATAGGAGAGTTTACAATTAAAGACATTGGCTTCGCGACCAATGCGCGAAGGTGAATGGGCATCAGAATTAGATATTAAAGAGTAGCGGTCAAGTTTTGAACAGGTCCAGTTCATTTTGGGGTCTGAAGAGAGACCGGTTTCTAAGGCAAATATTTCTGAGGTCAGTTCATCAAAACATTCCTCAATCGAGTCAAAACCGGAATTAGAACCGAAAAGAGAAAACCACGGCGTCCAAATATGAGACGGCACGATAAAGGCATCAGGCGCAATCTCCTTTATCCGTTCTAACATAACCTTAGTGTCAAGGCTAATAATTGGTCTGCCATCCGAACTTAAACTACCAAATTTTCCTAAAAACTGATTAATTTTATCAACATCTTCAAAACTGGATGCAAAGATAAGATTATGAATCCGACGCAATCTGCCACCTTTAGAATAGATATTACTCACTTCAGTCGTGAGAATAAAATATGTCTTGCCATATCGAAAAATTCCTTCATCAACTGGAAGCAGTTCTTGTCTTAAACTATTGAGCCATACGGGATGAGTAAAATCGCTGGTGCCAATCAACTTAATACCTTTTAATTCAGCGGCTTCAGCAATTTGTGGAATTACCATATCACTACTTGTTGCCCGAGAATATTTCGAATGAATATGAAAATCAGCAATAAATTCCATCAGTCTATTTTAGGTAATAAGGTATCAAATGTCAACCCTATCGTTAAAATAGTATTGTAAGACTCGCATTAATTTCAAGAATTATTATGCCGAATTCTGTTTTATTACCCAAAAAAGTTTGATAAAAAATTACCTCGCCAACTCTATTTTCCCTTTGTCCCAAGCACCCAATCCAACCTTCTTATAATTTATTCTATTTTAACATTAAAATTTTCTTACATTTAATATCTTTTTCTGTTTGCCAAAGATAAAAATAAATTCCGGCACTGACCTTTTGATTCTTTTCGTCTGTGCCATTCCAGTAAAATTGATAATTACCTAATGGTTGTTTTCCCTTAACTAAAGTTTTGACTAACTGTCCTGCAATATCATAAATTGTTAAAGAAACATTTTCTGTTTGGAATAATGAGTAGGTAATTGCTGTGCGTTCGCGGAAAGGATTCGGACATGCCTTTAAGTTAACATCTTGGATATCAAAGAGCGTGCGCGTTTGTTCAAGGGCTGAAGTTTGCGTGTATTTAATTGTGAAATAATCATAAGATGTTCCTAAACCATAACTTTTTCCTGTAATATAGATATTATTCATTGCGTCTAATGCAAGCGAAACCGCTTTATCATCAAGATTGCCCGCATCATTAAAACGGTGTAACCACAGTTGATTACCATCCGAAGAATACTTTATCGTTACATAGTCAAAATTAGATGTTGGATTATAACTTGTGCCTGTAACATATGCGTTACTAAAATAATCGACTTTAATATCACAGGCTTCATCATCATATCCATAACCATCATATCTTTGCACCCATTGTTGAGTACCTTCAGCACTATATTTGATGGTGACAAAATCTTTATTGGTGCTGATACTACTTAACCTATTCTGTTCTTGTGGCCATTGCTCAAAACTATCAACACGATATTTAGTTGTGGCAAAGTCTTTATTTGTGCTGATACTATAACTATAGCCAGAAACATAGACATTACCTTGTAAATCAACTGCCAAAGCATAGGCACCGTCTTCACCATTAATTAAACCATTATAGCGTTGAACCCATTCTTGAGTTCCGTCTCGATTGTATTTAATAGTAGCAATGTCGCGATTAGTTCCAGAACCCCAACTCCGTCCTGTGACATAAACATTGCCTTGATTGTCAACCGCAATGGCAAACGCACCATCAGAATAATTGCCCGGTCCATTATATCTTCTCACCCAGAGAGTTTCACCATAAGGGTTATATTTAATTGTGGCATAATCATAAAAAGTTCCTGAACCAAAACTGGCACCAGTGACATAAACATTACCTTCATTATCAACTGTAATTGCATTAGCATAATCAATAATATTTGACGGACCATTATAGGTTTTAATCCATTGGACTTCACCATTGGAATTATATTTGATTGTGACATAGTCGAAGTCAGTTGATAAGTTTTCGCAAACGCCTGTGACATAAACATTGCCTAACATATCCACGCAGATATCAGAACCAGCATCATATCGATTAGCACTACCATTATATCTTTGCGACCATTGTTGAATACCTTGAGCATTATACTTAACTGTAACGATGTCATAATCTGTGCCTAAACCATAACTTTCACCGGTCACATAAACATTACCCCAGCCATCTACTGTCATTGCATAAGGATAGTCGTTAGCATTGCCTGAGCCATTATATCTTGATACCCACAATCTTTCGCCATTGGAGTTATATTTAATTGTGGCATAGTCAAAATAAGTGCCCGAACCTTCACTGGCGCCTGTAATATAGAGATTATTTGCATTATCGATGACAAGACGAGTTGCTTCATCGTAACTGTGAGTCTGACCATTACATTGACTTACCCACTGTTGTGTGCCGTTAGTATTATATTTAAGAGTGATAAAGTCTTCATAACTCCCTACACCCAAACTCGTGCCCGTGACATAGACACTGCCACTATTATCAACCACAATCGAACTGGCATCATCGCCTCCATTGCCTGTTCCATTATATCGTTGTGTCCATTGCTGAACACCAAGTGCATTATATTTAATTGTGGTATAATCATAAGCAGTGCCTGTGCTCCAACTCGTTCCAGTAACATAAACATTATTAGAAACATCGACAAAGATTGCCTTAGGAAAATCGATACCATTACCTGTGCCGTTATATCTCTGTAGCCAAAGTTGAGTTCCTGTCGAATTGTATTTAATCGTAACATAATCATAATTTGTAGTATAACTGAAACTTTCGCCTGTGACATAGACATTGCCGTAATTATCAACCGCTAAAGCATTAGCGCAGTCATCGTCATTATCTGGTCCATCATATCTTCGCACCCATTGCTCAACACCATTAGTATTATATTTAATCGTAGCAAAATCGAAATAAGTTCCGAAACCAAAACTTTCGCCTGTTACATAAACATTACCCGCACCATCAACTTTAATCGAGTAGGCCTTATCATCACCTTCAGCCAAACCATCATATCTTTGAATCCATTGGAGAATACCTTGAGCATTATACTTAATCGTGGCAAAATCAAAATCACCTTCAACACCTTGACTTTCACCTGTGACATAGACATTACCTAAAGCATCGACCGCAATGGCGTTAGCACAATCGGCTTCATTGTCAGGACCATCATATCTTTGCGACCATTGCTCAACACCATTAGTATTATATTTGACCACAAAATAATCATAAAAACTATTTCCACCATCGCTTTCACCGGCAATATAGACATTGCCGATATTATCCAGAGTCAAAGCATAAGCAAAATCACCGCCGCCAATCGGCCCATCATACCGCGCGATCCATTGTTCCAAACCTTGTGCGTTATATTTAATTGTGACACAATCAAAGTCTGTATGCGCACTAAAACTTTCACCTGTGACATAAACATTGCCTAAAGCATCCACCGCAATCGCATAAGGATAGTCGCGGTCATTGGCTGTGCCGTTGTATCTTCTGGTCCATAAAGTTTCTCCCGAAGGATTAATCTTAATTGTCAGATAATCCATAAGCCGACCACTTCCGGTCCAGCCTGTGACATAAACATTGCCCCAATTATCGATGGCAATTGCAGTTGCTCCATCTTTACTATTAATCAATTCATCATATCTTCTTGTCCAGATTGTATCCGGTTGCGCCCAAAGCAATTTAACAAAAACCAGAAAAAAGAAGAATGTTCTTTTAATAGAATTCATATTTTAAGATAATATTATTAGAGTTATTGCTTAAGTCAAGATATTCCAAATTAGGCAAACATCAAAAAATTGCTCTGAAAAAGTGTCCCTGAACTTACAAAAGATTGAGCATATTCTGTGATTTTATCCGATACCGCTATTTATTTTAATTTAAACAGACACCATATTGGTTTGTGAATTTTTGAGCAAAAATTAATTTATCCAGAGATAGTTTGAATATACATTGACAAGACTACACTATTAATTAAAATTACCATTGTGATAATGAAAACTTTTTATTCTATCGGTATAATTCTAAACCGCAGCAAATTAAATTCTCAAAGTCTATTGTATTCTCAGGCAATCTCAATAACAGGCTCAATCTGTGATAATAAATATAAAATTACTCAGATATCAGACATTACACGCTTCAACAATGCAACCAGATCTGGTCAGATGTATCTCAACAATACCATATGGAGATTATTAACATTATTTTGAACACAGCACAAAAAAGTTCTCTGTGTTCTCAGTATCTCTGTGCAAAAAACTAACCTTTTAGGAGGCAATTATGCCCGACAATAAAAACAACACATTAATATTAGTCTTATTAATTATGGGATTAACTGGTCTATTTACCCTGGTAAAGGCACAAGTGAGTCAAGTTTGGGCAAGGCGATGGACTTCTGCAGGTTCTTTTGCTGATTACGCATATGTAATGACTATAGATAACTCAGGTAATGTTTATGTTGCAGGAAGTATGCAAACTTCTTCTTCAAATAGTCGTGCCCAAGTAATCAAATATAATACTAATGGCGATACTCTATGGCGCTGGACTGACCCTTATCCGGGAACTTTTCTTGAAAGAGCCAGTTCGATTACGGTTGCACCCTCAGGTAATGTTTATATCTGCGGACATACAATGCGCTTAAATGCTGGTGATTATCTGATAGTAAAATTAAATGGTCAAACTGGTGATACTGTCTGGTTGAGAACTTATGATGCACCCGGCAGTGGTGGTTATGATTTTGCCCGGAGAATTGTCCTTGATGCGGACGAAAATGTCTATGTCACCGGCTACGGTGCCCGTTCTGGTTATGGTTATTATGATATCGTAACAGTTAAATACAATTCCAATGGCGCTTTTCAATGGGAGGCATTTTATGATGGTGGTGTGACCGGGATTGACCACGGTTATTCAATATTTATTAATGAAACCGGTCTCTATGTAACAGGTTACTCTAATGCAACTGCATCCGGTAATACTGATATGGTAATAATAAAATATAATTCGGCAAATGGCAACGAAATCTGGGCGAGAAGATTTAATGGCAGTGCTGATGGTAATGACTATGGTCGTGATATTGTGGCTGATGCCTTAGGCAATGTTTATGTTACCGGCTCGCTCAATAATACTGGCACGAGTTCAGACCTTACAACTATCAAACTTAATTCCTCAGGCGATACTGTTTGGTTAAGAGCCTATAATGGCACCTATAATTTAGCCGATATCGGTTATTGGATAAAACTTGATGGCTCGGGTTATGTTTATGTCTATGGAACAACTTACTCGCCTATCTCAGTCTCTAATATGGATTTATGCTTAATAAAATTTAATGCAGTAAACGGCAATGTCGTTTGGTTAAGAACATATAATGGACCTGCGGTGGTGCAAGATACGATGCGAAGTTATGAAAATTGTCCTGACGAAAGTGGCCAAAACGGAATGGCAATTGATGCGTTAGGTAATATCTATCTAACTGGGCGTAGCACTTATATTGGTGCTCCCTACACTGGCCATACTGATATTTTGACCCTTAAGTATAATCCTAACGGCGAGTTGCTATGGACTATGCGTTATAACCATCCCGCAATGGATACAATCCATCAAGGACAATCAGTTGCAGTTGATAATGCTCATAATGTTTATGTTGCCGGTTATGGCCGGGGTGTCAATCCTGCAACCTATATTGATTGGGTGACAATAAAATATACCCAACCTGTAGCAATAACCGAAAAGGCAGAAAGAATTTCTAATTTAAACTTTAATGTCTACCCAAATCCGATTAATAAAAAGTCAATTATTCATTACATAGTTCCTAATAATGGTCAAGCGGTCATCAAACTCTATAATGCATTGGGTAGATTAGTCAAAACAATATCTGAAGGCAATCTTAATGCTGGTTCATATACAACTTCACTGGGAAATATTACCCGCGGAGTTTACTTCTTACGATATGAATGTGAGCATAATCGTCAACAAATAAAATTGACTGTGAACTAAAAATTCTCTTTTATCAGAAGGAAAGACTTTATCAAACAATAATCTAATTATTATCTTTCAAATTTATCCTAAAGGCTGGTTCAGGAAAGAAAGTAGTATCAAGTTTTCTGGGTAAATTCTTTTGTTTTCCATAAAGTTTTGCCTTTGTTAAATACTGTTTGTAAAATTAGTAATGTATCATATTTTGTGCAAATTTAGAATTACATATTAACAAAATTACATTTTATATTTACAATATATTATCAAATTATATTTACAATATATTATCAAAATTTGGGAACTCGAAAAGTTTTTATGTGTTCGAAATACAATTGATTTATTATGTGCATGGTTTATTACAGAAACGAGATATATCTAATTCTTTCTTTGAAAGGAGATTAGTTAAAAATCTCCTTGACGAATACAAAAATGTCGGTTATTATTTAATAAGTATGAGTGCGAAGCATTTTACAAGTGGTGTTTACTTCTTACGATACAATAATAACGATTATCAACAAGAAATAAAACTGATTATTCAATAAAAATGCGTTAAGCCTCCCACTTATATACTCCTCATATATCCTCTGCATAGGGTGGATGTGGGGCTCCACCCTATGTTTTTTATAGAATACAAAAAAGTTAATTTATTATTTAAACAATGTTGCTTTAGAATTCTTCGGCTCGTATTGGATGTAACACGGCAAATTGATACCTTCTTCGGTAGCAAGGAAGTTTAATGTTCAAAAGTTCAAGGCTAAACTGACAGAAAATATCTTTTTCTGTTTTTCCGTAAGTGTGGCAA
>JAOABV010000061.1 GCA_026418155.1 candidate division WOR-3 bacterium
AGGCAGGTCTTATAGGTATTAAAATGAATATCAACTGTGTCTTTTACATCATAAGCGTAACCGCCGGCCAGAGTAACTGCGACGGGAATTTTTTTGTCGCGACAATTTTTTAGCACAATTTCATCTCTTTTTTTTAATCCGGCTTTAGTCAGCCGTAAAGAACCCAACTGGTCTAAATAGAATGGGTCAGCACCAGCAACATAGACTACGAGTTCTGGTTTATGTTGAGACAAAATCTTATTCACCGCATTTTCTAAATTTGACAAATATTCTTCGTCACCGGTTGCATCCTCTAATCCGATATCCCAATCTGATTGTTCTTTAATTGGATAGAGATGTTCCTGGTGAATAGAAAAAGTGAAGACCGAAGAGTCTTTTTTGAAAATGTTAGCTGTGCCATTACCTTGGTGCAAATCGCAATCAATTACCGCAGCGCGTTCAATCTTTTTTAATGCTTGCATTTTTCTAATTCCGACCGCTATATCATTAACATAACAAAAACCTTCAGCATGGTCGGCAAAAGCATGGTGAAAACCACCGCCGATATGCATGCCAATACCGTCTTTTAACGCTTGTTTACAAGCAAGAATTGTGCCTTCTGCATGTAAAAAATACGCATTGATTATCTCACTAGTAAGAGGTAATTCAGAACGAACTGTGCGTTGAGTCCATCGCAAATTGAGCATATCATCAATATACTGGACGGTGTGAACTAACGCAATGTCCTTAATATCAGGATTTTGAGGATATATAAAATCTTCTTCTACGGCTAATCCTTCGTTTAAAAGTCGTTCCTTAATTAGACGATATTTTTGAGTAATAAACACATGAGAACCGATATTTACTTCGTACTTATCTGAATAGATAAATTTCATATGATTAAGAAAAAAGAACCGATATTAACCTTATGTTTATCCCGAGAAATAAATCTCATAGTTATTTCAAATTGGCAACAGTCTTAAAAAGAAGAACTTTATGCAATCGCAAGAAAACGAAACAAGGAGATTTTTCACATTAGATTTTTTATAGTAAAATCATTATAATGAGATTAGAGATTAAGTCAATCTTTGTCATTTGATAGCGAGGTATGGGTTTGGTATAATATATTCTTTATCGAGACAAATTCCAATCGCAAGCCAAATCAGGACTCTGAAAAAAACTTGAAAATACGCAAGGTCTGAAAATTCCCAGAGACTTCTAATTTTAATTTATTTTTTTCAATTTTTAATAGGGTTTGTGGTTTTATTTGCTCTGTGCTTGAGATGCGTCGGTAAATATCTTTATTTTATGTTCTGTAATTGAAAGGACTGTTTCAAGAATTTTAGATTGTTGTTTTTGTAATCTTTGTTATTCAAGGCAAAGTAAATGATTTTCTGTCTCTAACCTTATACTATTTGGGATTAGATTTTGGTCATACGGGCGGTATCCAGGGCTTAAAATTAGGGAGAAATTGTTGAATCGTCCAGATGTTGGTTTTAAGATGTTCGGTGATTTTGTTGGTATTAATCGTAATATTAGATACATTCTGTTTGGCTAAGAAAATACATATCTGGTCAGCAAGGTGAAAATCAAAAACTCCATGCTCTGACAATAAATAGGATTTATATTCTTGGTATACTTCTTCAGCAACGGTTTCTGCGGGTTTTCCCTTTGCGCCAAGGTTAGAAAAACCTGCAATAATATTTTCGTATTCGGCCTTGAGAAATAGATACGTTCCAGGACAGGCGGCTTTAATTGTTTCAGTAATCTGCTCGATTTCAATTTGAGGGAAATCGACTTTTAGCAATTTCAAAAAATGCGCACTTTGGCGTTCTGCAATTGAAAGAGGTAAATTGGCTGCCCGGGAAATCAAAGTCAATTTCTTAAGTTTACCGCGTTCTGAGATGGTTGTTATAGTTTTAATATTAGAAGATGGTCTAAACTCAATTGTTATCGAACCACGACCTACTGGGAAAAAACCATATTGGCTAATTTTGGCTTCAATATTATAACCATATCTTCTTAAGAAGGGCAAAAGTATCTCGGCAAGATAGTCAAATGGTGGACTAAATGGTACATGGGTTCCGCCTTTAATTACTAACCGGCTCTTGGTCGCTAATAAAATTGGAATTAGAGACTGGGCAACTAAAGTTACCGCTCCGGCACTTCCCCTTTCAGCCGCAACATTAAATTCATACTCTCCAGGAATGATGTCTTTAGGCACAAATGTTAGTCGGGTTGAGCCAAAGGTATTACCGGTGACTTCAGCATTGCAAATTTTAGATACCGCATTAACTGAGGTTAGATGTTGAGCAAGCAGTCCCGGCTTTTTACGTCCTTTTCTAATATTATATATTTCAAAAGGAATCTTAAGAATTGCCGATAGACTGAGGGCGGTGCGTAAAATCTGTCCACCGCCCTCGCCATAAGAACCGTCAATCCGAAGCATCAGTTACTTGGTAATGAAACCATCCTTTTGCAATGATATTTTAATTTTTGCTTACTTTATAATCTGATGCTATTATTTCATCTTGGACTCTAATTTCTTTAAGACTTCGGGTAGCGTAGTATATTCCATTTCGGCAAGGGGTAATCGATGTGGTTCAAAAGGACCGTGCGCTCGCATAAAATTGGCAATTTTGTTGGCTTCTTTTCGAGCATAGTCGAACGAAGGGTCATCGAACATATCTCGAGGACCAATTAATTTACCATTGGAGACCTGAAATCCATAGGCTATTACCCGAGGAGGACCATCGAAGCGTGAAGGATTGGCTTGTTTCTGAGAAGTTGGCATTAATGGACCATAGTGCGACCCACGCATCCAACCGGTTACTAAATGGGGAAAGGCAAAAGGCTCTAAAATCTCGCCGATTGATGGTAAACCTGACTGGCCACGCACAATTAACACCGGGTCATCTTTACCAACATATCTGCCTGCAATCAGATATAATTTTTGAGTTGAACTTGATGCCGCAATTTCACCTTTTTTAGTATAGACCGCCTTAATAATATAGTTTTCCGCTGAGCCAATTAAGACCAGTAAATCATACATCTCCTCAGGTGTAGCAAGGATGAAATTCTTATCCTTTTTGATGTCGTGCACTTCAAACTTAAATCCTTCATGCATAGAAGGGTCGATAATTAAACCTATCGTATTAAACGGGTCAGCGAAGATTTTAAATAACGGAAAATTCCAGGCACCAGGGGCACATTTATCGCCCATAAATACTACAATAGGTTCTGATTTTCGTTCAACAAATTCCATTTCCGCCACACCCGGGCCCATACCTTTAACATTTCCAGAGAATGCATCAGATAACATATCTTGTCCTGCGCCATAAAGTTTCATCTTCTTTGCTAATTCAGTGCCCGCTTCAAATACCTGCCAGGCCAATCCGTGAATTTCTTTAGAATCGCAGCCTTTATTGTGAGTCATAATTAATTCCAAATCGTCACCGCAACTCGTGACACAATAATCAATTATCGTTTTATTCTGCTTTGCTTTTTCCAACATCGTTTCTGCTTTCTTCAAAATATCCGGATGCGAAGAAGAATGGCCAACATAACCGCCAATATCGGCTTTGATAACTGAAATTGTAGTTTTTACATTTTCTTGAGCCGAAACTCTCGGATTTGCTTTGTTTTGCTTACTATATTCTTTCATTTTATTCCTCCACAAAAATTTTTATTCAAGTTTTTGTCACTTTAGATTAGAACTAAATTCCTTTTCTAATATTGAAATAATCAGTTATAAACATTTATAATATATACAATTAGACCATTTTGAAATTTATTCGGTTCATTGAATTATATTCTCGGATTCAATGCTGGTCAGAGACCACGATATCCAAGTAATATTGTTATAATTACTATCACTATTAAAGGTTACTGTGTGCCATTATGGGCATAAAAGTATTAAATTGTAATTTTACTTATAAAAATAGGTTTGTCAATAATATGATATGGGTAGAAAAATGAAATTACACAAAATTCTTGTCGCTACCTATAGGTGGTGTTCTCCTTTTCTTATTATTAAAATTATCATTAATCTATCATAATAAGAAGATACACCTTTATTTTTTAACCTATCAAGGCTAAATTTACACAAAATTATATACTATCTATTGTTAATGTTGACAGTGTATAATATTTTCCATTTTAGGCTTCTAATTCTTTTGCGATTGTTATTACTGATTCAATATCGTTCATAATATCGCTGACAAACTAAAAAACTACAAATCCATCAGTTTTTAGTTTTAAATTTTGTGCTTGTAACTTGTGGGCTTTTACTTTTTTCGGTAGATTTCGACTAAATTTTCCGCAACAACTTTCCATAAATAATTACTGCGGATATGTTCTTTTAATTCGGGTCGTTTTTTTTGTTCCAATGCCTTGACTAATCCTTGTCTTAAAGAATCTAAAGAAAATGGGTTTATGTATTGAGCATAGTCTTTAAAGTATTCTTCGGTTCCGCCGATTTTGGTAATAACGACTTTGGCACCAGCCAGTCCTGCTTCTAATGCAGAAAGCCCGGGAGTTTCATAATATGAAGGTAAGACAAAGGTATCACAAGCAGAATAGGCTGAGGCTAATAGTGGGTCATTGTGATTTAATCCAGGAATAAGAATGGTATGAGGCCTTGATTTGATAATGGCTAAACACTTTTGGGCATAGTCGTTTTCTAAGACTTTACCAATTAATACCAAAGGATGGTCTATTTGCTGACAGACTTTAAGCAAGGACAGAAGATTTTTTCTACCCCAACCAATATGGCCAACATATAAGATAAAGTTATTTATCCCATACTGCTTAATAAACAAGTTCGGGTCGGCATTGTAAAAACGCTCATCAACACCATTAGGTAATATTTGAAATTTTTTAGGGCTGATGCCAAAACTTTGTTGAATTAAATCGCGCTCTTTTTTTGTATTAGGAACAATGATATTTGCCAATTGACAGATTTCGTTTATTAGCTGATATTCTGACCAAAAGCCACTAAATTTAGATACTATTTTGGATAGAGTTAGGATATTTTTAATAAAATACGGACTCCGATGACGAAAAAATACTGGCGTGAGAACCATTTTTGCGCCAAGATTAGAGAGTGTTCGCACAAGATGATATGTGCCAATATGCGCACAAAACAAATGCCAAAAATCTATTTGGCGAATCGAATAGTTCTGCCAAGAATCAAAAAGTTCCACTTCAACTCCAAGTTTTTCTAATTCGTTCTTTAGTGCCAATATTTGAGTTTTAACTCCGCCCTCAAGAATTGATATTGCTTGAAAACTGGCAAAGATTATTTTCATATCTAATAACTCTTACCGCAAAGATACTAAGACATAAAGTCTGCTTAAACAACTTTTATCATTACCTTAATTTATTATCTTATATTAGCAATTCTTTTAGTTTATTCAAGAGATATGAGATTTCTGAATAAATCAATTTTGCCACAGGATACATTGAATATTTTCAATCTTCGGCAAGTTAAAGAATTATTTTCATTGCTCTCAGAATGGGGTCTCTGAAAAAGTTAAGTTTTGCGGTTTAATATCCTGAACATTGCTCTTATTTTGTTGTGTTTTCTCTGATACGGACGCGTGCCATAAATTAGTTCCGTGACACTTTTTCAGCACACTCAGATATTAAATGTTGACAGAATTTATTTTCCGATTTTAGAAATCTGCTTAATTGTCTCATAAAAAAGAGTTTGGATTTTGGCTTTAGTCGATTTGGTATATAAGATTTTTGCGATATCTTTTTGTTTAGACATTTGCTTTAATGGTTGGTAGGATAAGTCGCTCAGATGATAATTGCCTTTTTTCATAGGAACAAAAGCCTCTTTGGTATTAGGAGTTATAATATGAAGAAAGATATTATCAAATGATTTTTCAGTTTCGATTTTTAGTAGATTGTTCTGAATCTGCCATTGAGACGATTTATAAACCTCAAGCCGTTTTATCCACCAATAATAAAATTCAGTCATTGTTGTAATCCATAGGTTCGACAATGCTTTAACTTTATCTAATACGGCACTAAAAAGTGCTAAAAACTGATGAATGCGGTGGGGATGGTCGTAGATAAATATCATCTCATTGGTTAAGTGTTGGGTTGTTATATAATCTTCATAGTATTTTCTACACTGTATGTCAGAAAGACCCGCTTGTAGTAACCTGCCAATACAGATGGGGTGAACTGGTATTTGGAGAAGCGAAGAATTCTTATTATCCAGAACCGGAAAGAAGGGAAAATCATCATAAGATAATGAAAATTCAGAAGAATACTTTAAGTCACACGTTTCCATAGCATATTGGAGACTTCTATTCCACATTCCAAAAGGACTAACAAAACCGATAGGATGAAAACCATTTTTTTCTAAGATTGTTTTTGCGGTCTTGATATTATCAAAATTTCTTTTGTAATCTTGGAAAACTTTATGGTGAAAACAATGAATCTGAACATCTTTATTATGCACAATGTGGATGTCAGGCATTCGGCTGGTGTTGATAAAATAAGTAAATTCAATTCCGCTTATTTGGGAGAGATTAACAGTTGTTCTTAGGCTGATATCAGGAGCAAAATCAGTATCAATCCGAAAACTGAATGCCGATTGAAAAGTGTTAGGATAATACCATAGATGCACATATGGTAAATTCATCTTTCGGTATAGTTTTTTTAGACAATTTACGACTAATTTTCTAACTTCTCCTTTATTGACTACCGCGACCCGCTCGTAAGGAAATTTACGATGTGGAAAGTAGAACGGCTTTAATTCATTTCTGGTGTCTAAAATTGCTTGATTAACATCAAAAGGTAAAGCGATAATATATCCTTTACCATACTCGCCTTCAAAAACATTTTGGCCTTTAGTCAATCTATAGCCTTTTAATTTTAGGTCAATAATTTGAATGTTGTGAAATAAATCAGTTTCACCATAGATAAATGGTATTTTTGAAATCTGATATCGGATAGCAGGAATAATTCCTTTTAGGTTGGGAAAATCAGTAATTATACAGCCGCCGGAATGCAAGAAGTTGCGGGCATTAAGAATTTCTTGTGAATCAAGGGGTCGGTTAACAATTATCGGCGCAGGATATTCACTTGGCATTTTCGCTAGTAATTTATAAATAATGCCTTCTTGTTGTAAAATTTGTTGATAACCCAATTGGTCTTGTAATAAACCTAACATTCCGTTCAGCATCTGATGCTTATAATCTTTTTAAGTTATTAAAAAATCCTGTTTTTGGATTCCTTTGATGAGTATTATTATGAGCCCATACACCAAAATTGCTAAGATAATTAATAGCATAATTGGCAGTTTCGATAATAGTAGTTTTATAAACACCACCATTATAGTAGCGGCGATTAGTGGTTTCAAGAGATATTTTAGTTCAAAAGTAATTGGCATAAATTGTTGGACAATCAGTCGAAGCACAATAAATGTAATTAATTCCGAGAAAGTTAAAGCAATCGCAGTGCCCAAAGCACCAAATGGTCGGACGAAAATAATATTGCAGATGACATTAGTGAAAACACCACTGGCGATTGCAGACAAATATGCTTTGTTTCGTTTATCAGCAATTAGCGTAGAGGTAAATATTGTATTTACCATTGTGAAAAACAGAAACCAGATGAGCACCTGAAAGATTAATGATGCTCTTTGATAATGTTCGCCATAAATCAGTGCTATTAACTGCGAAGACAATATGACGCCACCAATGCTAATAGGAATTGCAACTATGAGTACCAGTTTTTGTAAATGACTAAGGATTAAGGACAATCGTTGCTTGTCTAAAACAAAATAGCGAGCAATGCTCGGAAAGGTTGCATTACAGAAGACCCGGTCAATAATCAAAAGCGTAAAAACTAATTTATTAGCCGCACTAAAGACTCCGACTTCGGCATCATTCTTGATTAATCCCAGAAAAACAATGCCAAAATTTTGTGAGAATTGAATTAAAATTGAACCCAGTCCCAGCGGTAAAGCGCTCTTGAAAATTTTTTCCATCTCTTTTATTTTGGAAATAATGTTAGTTTTTAATTTTTCATTGTCAGAAGATTGTCTTCGGTAAACTAAATAAAGAAATAGTCCGCCTAACAGATTGCCGATTAAAAATGCGATGGGCACATTTTTTATTTGTATTGGTCTTTTAACTAATAATAGAAGTAAGATAAGGTAGGTTCCGCTATTAATAATTTTCTGTAAACTCACATAGAACATCTTTTGCCAACCTAAAAACAACCATTCGAGAATAAAGGCGAAAGGAAAAAGCGATAATCCATATAAGATAATTAATAACTTAACATTGCTCGGTTTATTTATTACCAAACTAATTATCAATAAAACAATGAATGTTAGGAGTGAGAGAAATTGTCTTAAAATTATGACATTACGAATATAAGCAGTTGGTGAATAGACAGCACAATTCGTTTCTGAACAGGTAGGAGCGACTGGGTATTGAGCAATATCCCTAATTCCAACTGAAATTAATCCAAGGTTAGTTAAAAACGAACCAAAGGAGAAAAAGGCAAAGGCAAAACTTAATTGACCAAATCCTGCGACTTGTAAGACTCGCGCCAAATAAATCGTGGCGAAAAATAGCAAAATATAACTTATGCCGTCACCAATAAAAAGCAGAAGGAAATTTTTAATAGTCTTCATTTGCCCAAGCCCATCTTCGTACAGCGATGCCTAAAGATAATATGATAATACTACAAGAGTCCTCGGTCCGCTTTGCGCTATTTTACAAAATGCGGATAGAAGCAAGCCAATAGCGTTATAAGGTAATTTCATTTTATCAATATTCCTTCTTACCTTTCAAGTAGGCTCTAATTGCATTTTTGGCTAATCTGTCACTCTGCCTGTTTTCTTCTCTTGAAACTTGGATAATTTTAAGATTTTTCCATTGATTTTTTAGCCACATTGCTTCGAAATAAAAATTTTGTAAACCGCGATTGCGGATTTTATATAAACCGTTAATTTGCTTAAATAATAATTCTGAGTCGGTTTTAATAATAATTTCTGTGTCATAATTCACCAAACCTGATTTTAACATCTGCCCAAGTGTGGTTAAAGCAGTAATCAGCGCCTCATATTCTGCTTGATTGTTAGTCCTGTTACCAATAAATTTACTAATTTCCTTTAGTGGCTGTTTAGCTTCATTTTCCAAAACAATACCAATTCCTGCAGGTCCTGGATTTCCTTTTGATGCGCCATCGATATGAATAATTATTTTTGAGTAGTTGCGGTTCAAAATAATTGGTTAGATGTCGCTTATCAAAATTTATCGTTGATTAATTTCAAGATGTGCGGAAAAGACTTTCAGCCTTGATGCATCGACTCGATGCGACCGAATATTGATTTCGGTTAAGATCGTGGATTTTTGTCTAAACTTTCAGGAACAACAATAATACGACCGCAATATTCACAGAAATGGAGACGGTCATTTTTTTTAACTTCTAAAATCTTTTGTATCGGGATGGGATTAAAACAACCTTGACATCGCTCGGATTCAATCGTAACCACTGCTACGCCTCCTTTGTTTTTACGAATGCGTTCGTAGATTTGGATAATATCTTTACCAATTGCATTAATCAACTGCTCTCTTTCATTGATACGCTCATTGACGGCCTTAACCAAATTGGCTTCTTCTTGTTTAAGAAAAGAAATTTTATCTTGGGTTTCTTTCTCAAGTTCTTTTAACTCTTTTTCCAAAATTTTAATTTTTTCTTCGGTAGATTCAATGTATTCTAAAACAGCAATGATTTCATCTTCAATTTTAGCCTTCTCTTTTTTCTGCCCTTCAATTTCTTTTAAGAATGCTTTATATTGTTCATTGGTTTTGGCTGAATACAGTTGGGCGGAAAATTGATTGATTTTTTCCTCAGTTGTTTTTAAATCAACTTCTAATAATTTGTTCTTCTTTTTCAATTCGACGATTGTATTTTTGGCGACATTCAGTTCGTCCTGTTTGTTTTTAACTACTAATTGAATGCCCTCGATTCTTCGAGGGACATCTTGTTTTTTGGTTTCTAAACGGGTTAGTTCTGTGTCAATTCTTTGAAGTTTTAGCAAGTTGACTAAAATTTCGACCATTTTAAGAAATAGCAAAAAAAATAGGGTATGTCTTTTTTCGACACACCCTATTAATGGGCGATACCCGACTTGAACGGGTGACCTCTTGCATGTCAAGCAAGCGCTCTAACCAGAACTGAGCTAATCGCCCCTTAAATGGAATTCTCATCACAAGTTAATATATTTAATTTTAACCTAAATGTCAAGACTTGATTTTGAAAGTTAAGGTATCGGATTTTGTGTGGTTTAGATTGATTTGCTCAAAATAAAGTTTATCCCCTATGATAGGCGTGGATAATATTTGTGTAAATTTGACAAGGTAGGTTAAAATAAAATGTAGCCTCTATGGAGATGTAAATATTTGGTGTAAATTAAGACTTGATAGGTTAAAAATAAATGAGTATCCTCATAGGTAGTGTATAATAT
>JAOABV010000062.1 GCA_026418155.1 candidate division WOR-3 bacterium
AAAAAACATCTGAACTAGCAAAAGACTGAGAAATTTCAACAACCTCCATGTATTCCTGAGGAAAATTGATTTATTCAGAGATTTCAAAATATTTTTGTTGACAAATTAGAAAAAATATGTAGATTAATGGTATATGTTTTATAAATTATGTTATGAAATGGATGATACGCTTTCCCATTTAAAAAAAATTAATTGCGCTGGGAGGCATTATGGCTTTGTCTAAAGAATTAAAGAGAAAGTTAATTAGCGAATATCGGTTACATGAAACCGATACAGGGTCACCTGAGGTTCAAATCGTTATCTTGACTGAAAGAATCAATTTATTAACTGAACATCTTAAAGCCCACCCAAAAGATAAGCATTCTCGACGGGGCTTAATCAAGATGGTTAATGAACGTCGCCGGCATCTGAATTATCTTTATCAACATCATCGCGAACGGTATAAAGCAATTGTAGAAAAACTGGGCTTGCGCGGCATATGATAAAGATAACGAAACTAGATACTTCGGTTAATTAAAAAGATGAAGAAGGTTGAGATTGAGATTAATAAACGAAAATTGATATTAGAAACCGGGCTTTTGGCTCGTCAGGCTTCAGGTAGTGTTTTGGTGCGTTATGGCGATACGATTGTATTAGTTAGTGCAGTTTATAATAAAGAAGTATCTATAGAACAGGAATTTTTACCACTCACCGTCGATTATCGAGAACCTACCTACGCTGCAGGTAAAATTCCCGGTGGTTTTTTTAAGCGCGAAGGAAAGCCTCGAGATAAAGAGATTTTGGTTTCAAGGTTAATGGACCGTCCAATCCGTCCACTTTTTCCAAAAGAATATAATAACGAAACACAAATCACCGGCTTTTTACTTTCCAGTGATTTAGAAAACGAAGGAGATTTTTTGGGTATTATTGGTGCTTCCAGTGCACTTCTGATTTCAGAAATTCCTTACACGACTCCAATTGGGGCAGTCCGAATTGCAAAAATTGATGGCGATTTTATCATAAATCCCTTGCTGTCCGAACAAGACCAAGCCACACTAAATTTAATCGTCTGTGGTACCAAAGATTCAATCGTTATGCTGGAAGGAGGAGCGAAAGAAATCAGCAATGAGGATTTTATCGCTGCATTAAAGTTTGCCCAACCGGAGATTCAAAAAATTATTGAAATGCAAGAAGAATTGCGCAATGCTGTGGGAAAACCTAAAATTGATATTGAGGAACTATTACCCAAAGCAAAATTAGCCAAAGAACAAGAATTAAAAAATATTATTTTAGATAAAGCATTACAAATTGGAATTTGTGATGCTAATAACATTCAAGATAAAGAACAACGACAATCTGCAATTGCTGAAGTAGTTAATCGAATATCGGAAGAACTGGAAGCAATTTATCCTAATTGTAAACCCAAAGTGATGGCAGTCGTTGACGATTTACTTCGAGCCGATATGCGTCAGAGAATTCTCACTACCGGTATCAGATTAGACGGTCGCACTGCAAATGAGATTCGGCCGATTACTTGTGAGATTGGGATTTTACCTCGAACACATGGCTCAGCCATTTTCACTCGCGGACAAACCCAATGCCTTGCAGTTACTACTTTAGGCACAAAATCGGATGAACAAATTGTTGAAGATATTGAGCGGCAAGAATCAAAGTCATTTATGCTTCACTATAATTTTCCAGGATTTTCCACTGGTGAAGTTCGACCACTGAAAGGGCCGGGCCGGCGAGAAATTGGCCATGGCGCTTTAGCCGAACGGGCGATAGAGCCAGTCTTACCGCCGGAAGAAACATTTCCTTATACGATTAGGGTCGTCTCTGATATTTTAGAATCTAACGGTTCATCCTCAATGGCAACTGTCTGTAGCGCTTCATTATCACTCATGGATGCCGGTGTTCCGATAAAAAATGCTGTCGCAGGAATTTCAATCGGATTAATAAAAGAAGAAGATAAATATGTCTTATTAACTGATATTATTGGCGCCGAAGACCACTACGGTGATATGGATTTTAAGATTGCAGGAACCAAAAATGGTATTACCGCAATCCAATTGGATTTAAAAATTACCGGCGTCCCGATCTCGATTTTAGAACAAGCCGTTGCTGAAGCCACGAGAGTCCGCTATGAAATTTTATCCATTATGTCTAAAACGATTGAGGCACCCCGCACAAGTATTTCGCAATATGCACCAAGAATTACTGCCTTTAAAATCAAAAAAGAAAAGATTGGCGATGTCATTGGTCCTGGTGGCAAAGTAATTCGGAAAATTATTGAAGAGACCGGTGCGGAAATTAATATTGAAGATTCGGGAGAAGTAACTATATCCGCACCAAGTGCTGAGCAACTTGCAAAAGCCCGTGACCGTATTTTAGAAATTACGGAAGAAGTTGAAGTAGGTAAAATATATACCGGAGTCGTGAAAAGAATTACCAATTTCGGCGCTTTTGTTGAGATATTGCCTGGCAAAGAAGGATTAGTCCATATTTCCCAACTTGCACCCTATCGAGTAAAAAATGTTTCAGATGTGGTGAAAGTTGGCGACCGTATTCGAGTTAAAGTTACCGACATTGATGATTTGGGTCGAGTTAATCTTTCTAAACGAAAGGCAGAATCTGGTTGTGATAATAAAGAGCGAATTAACCGTCGCGAAAGATATTAATGTTAGTCTTCCAAAACCTACAAAATATTTTTGTGTATAAACCACTGGGAAATTTGCCTTTTGAAATGAAGAACTTCAAATGTAAACTTTAAATGGAAAACATACAAAAGACACAGATTAATAGGAATATTCAAATTATCACTGAAGAAGTTCAATATCTCAATTCCGCATCCTTAGGAATATTTTTTTATCAAGGTTCAAGAAACGAAGAAAAAGATAATCAGGGTATCACCCATCTTATTGAACATATGCTGCTTAAAGGAACTAAAAACAAATCGGCAACTGATATCTCTTATTTAGTAGAATCTCGAGGTAGTATTATTGATGCGTTTACTTCTAAAGAGATTACGGGAGTATATTCTCGTTTTTTGGTAGATAACTCGTGTTTTGATTTCATGGCCGACTTATTATGTGAAATCATTACGGATTCGGTCTTTGATGAACAAGAATTGGCAAAAGAAAAGAACGTTATCGTGCAGGAGATATTAGAAAGCCAAGAAGACCCCTCAGACGCTGCATTTTCTTTATTATTTGAAGCACTTTTTCCGCAACACCCGCTCTCTTTTCAAATCGCAGGCACATTGAACTCAATTCAAACTATCAATCGTGATTATTTGGTTTCATATTACCGTAACAATCATCTTAATACCAAAATCTGTGTTGTGGCTGTGGGAAAAGTTGCGCATGAAGAAAATGTCAGCAAGTTCCAATCAAAGTTAACCGAATTATCGGCTAAAGATGTCTCCCACAGACAATGCCTGACTCCACCTAAGTCGCAATATGCTTTAGGAATTCAACCACGAAATGATTTAAATCAAGTCTACTGTGTATTGGGGAATATTACCTTTTCCTATCAAGATGAACGAAAATACGCATTGTCGGTAATTAATACCGCTTTAGGTGGTTCTTTGTCGTCTCGATTATTTCAACGGCTTCGAGAAAAAGAAGGATTAGTTTACACAATTTCTACTTTTGGTGACCTATATGTCGATATTGGCGTATGGGGTCTATATTTTATCACAGACAATAAAAATCTAAGCCGGGTCATAAATATAATTTTTGAAGAGAACAAAAAATTAAAGAAAGAGAAATTATCTCAAAAGGAATTGGAACTGGCAATAAATTTTTGTAAAGGTAATTTAGTTTTAGGATTAGAAAATCCTATGTCCCGTATGATGCGTATCGGAAAAAATGAATTATTACTCAATCGTGTTGTATCCATCAAGGAATCGCTTGACCAATATACACGACTTAGTTTAGACGAGGTCAATGATATTATTGACGATGTGATTAATATTAATTTTGCCGGCGGTATTGTCGGTCCAATTAATGAACAAGAGATAAGAAAAATTGATTGTCTTCCTAAAAATATTTTTATTAGCAATAGCGTTAAGTGAGAATATATCTTTTAGCAAAAATAATGCAAAATATATCTAAGGAGGAAAAATGAAAATACTATTTCTGAATGAAGCAGAAATAAAAAACATCTTGACGATGTCTGATACGATAAAAGCAGTAGAACTAGCTTTTTTAGAAAAAGGCCGCGGAACCGCCCAGATGCCACCGAAAATGTATCTTTTTTATGAAAAGTATAATGGTGATATCCGAGTTATGCCTTCTTATATTCCTCGACTTGATATCTCTGGCGTTAAAATTGTGAATGTTCATCCCAATAATCCCCATAAATATAATTTACCCAGTGTGATGGCGACCGTAATTTTGATTAATCCAAAAAATGGTTGTCCAATAGCAATTTTTGATGGTACTTGGATCACAACGATGCGAACCGGAGCCTCATCAGGTGTGGCATCTAAATATTTAGCACGAAAAGATTCAAAAGTATTGGCATTAATTGGTGCCGGCGTTCAAGCCGAAACCCAACTTGCCGCGATTACGAAGGTACGAAAAATTACCAAAGTTAAGATTTATGACATCGTAGAAAAATTGTGCCGGGAATTTATCAGCCGAAACCTGAAAAAATATCCAGTAAAATTTGAAATAGCCAAATCAATAAAAGAATGTGTTGCGGATGCAGATATTATCTCAACCCAAACACCTGTTAGAAAGCCAATTATTATGGCAGAATGGATAAAACCCGGAACTCATATCAACGCCATTGGCGCCGATGCTCCAGGTAAACAAGAACTTGACCCTAAAATATTACTAAAAAGCAAAATTGTTATTGACGATTGGGAACAAGCAAGTCATTCCGGAGAGATTAATGTTCCGTTATCTAAAAAGATTATTACTCAAAAAAATATCTATTGTGAGATTGGTGATATTGTTGCAGGTAAGAAAAAAGGGCGCACCAATGATAAAGAAATCACGATTTTCGATTCGACCGGCCTTGGCATTCAAGATTTAACTACTGCATTCCAAGTTTATAAAATTGCGAAATCTAAGGATTTAGGTGTCGAACTAACTTTAATCTAATATCTAATTAGAATTTTACTTACTTGTTTAATTAATAGCGTTTACACTAAATAGCATCACTTATTAGTTCTTTATCTTTCGAATGAAGACTAATCGATTTAAGATTTGTATGGTCTCTGATACTTATTTTCCGTATATCGGAGGTATTCCGGAACATATTTATAATTTATCGCATACACTTCGTGAACATGGACATACAGTTAAGATTTTAACTGCCCGATTTAGTGCTCGGCTTGTTAAATCCCTGCCGTATTTACCCGACGAAGAATTTGTTTACCGTATCGGGGATGCCCTGCTTATTCGCGCCAATAAATCATTTGCTCGTTTAACCATTGGCTGGCGTCTCTCGGATAAGGTTGAGAAATTTTTTGAAAAAGAGAATTTTGATATAATTCATATTCATGGCTCATTAGCGCCCACTTTACCAATCCTGGCAATTCGTCATTCTTCGGCAATTAATGTTATCACATTCCACGCAACGCATCCTAAAGATAAGAATTATTTATTTTTCCGACCACTGCTTTTACCGTATATAAGAAAACTACACGGAAAAATTGCAGTCTCTTCCTCGGCTCGAGACTCTAATATGTATTATTTTTCTGGAGAATGTCGGATTATTCCGAATGGCGTCAATATAAAATTATATAATCCATCAGTCCCACGATTAGAAAAATTTTTCGATAAGCGACCGAAAATTTTGTTTTTAGGCCGATTTGAACCTCGCAAGGGACTAAAATATCTTTTACAAGCATTACCCATAGTCAAAAAAGAAATTCCGGAAATTTTACTCATCGTGGTCGGGGCTGGCGTTTTAGGCTATGCCTATCAAGAATACATTGCCAAAGAAGTTAAGGGAAACATATATTTTGCTGGTTTAATTCGGGATGAAGAAAAACCGCGTTATTATGCAAGTTGTGATGTCTTCTGCGCTCCATCAATCGGTTATGAAAGTTTTGGTATTGTGCTGTTAGAAGCAATGGCTTGTGGTAAACCCATTGTTGCATCAGATATTCCTGGTTACCGAACAATCATTGAGGATGGCAAAGAGGGTTTTTTAGTCCAGCCTAAATGTCCAGAAGAAATTGCAGACCGATTATTAAAGATTTTAAAAAATCCCGAATTAGCAAAAAAAATGGGTGAACAAGGTTATAAAAAATCTTTGAATTATTCTTGGGAGCGAGTTGCCCGACAAGTCGAAGATTATTATCTGGAATTATTTCAACAATATCCTTATTATAAACGACGATATGCAATTTAATTGATAACTATTTATATTTGTTATCTACATTATTGTAAATATTGTATAAATTGATTGTCGGAATAGGTAATGGTAAATAAACACAACGATATTGAAGAGCAAGAATTAAATAATTTATCCAATACACCAGAAACCACTATTAGCCAATTAACAACTAACACATATCGATATAAAGAAAAGAGCCATTTTCTTTCGGTTCTCAAGCTCCGTAATTTTATGATTTTCAGTCTATCTCAAGCGATTTCGCTTTTTGGTGATAAACTTGATTATATGGCTTTATTAGCAATGATTGCTTTCTATTCAGAACAATACGGTTGGCAGAGTGCGCGGGCGATTTCATACTTATCTGTAATTATTACTTTGCCAACTATACTTTTGGGCCCGTTAGCAGGGGTTTTAGTTGACCGGTGGAATCGACTCAAGGTACTAATTTTTTGTGATAGTTGCCGAGCAATAATGGTTTTCTTAATACCGTTAATCGTTATTAGAACTGGCAGTCTCTATTTAGTCTATTCCATAGCCTTTTTAGTGTTTTTGTTTGGACTCTTTTTTAACACCGCTCGGTTATCAATAATTCCTAATTTAGTTGCTAAACGTCGGCTTTTAGCCGCAAACTCATTTATGAACTTCGTTGGCCGAATCTCAACATTTTTAGGAATGTTTTTAGGTGGTTTAATCGTTGATTGGCAGGCCTGGCATAAAATTGGTATCAAGTACAGTTGGAGTGCAGGATTTTATCTTGATGCGCTAACTTATTGTTTCTCTGTATTAGGGCTGATATTAATTGCTATGAGAACTAATGTTTTTGGTCAAAAATTTCTCCAAGCCGAAGAATTGCGTTCAGCAAAAAAAATTCCCGATTTCCGACCTTTGATTTCGTCAGCGCACATACAGGAAAAGAAAACAATTGAAGAATTAAAATTAGCATTTAAATATATTAGTCGTACCCCTAAGGTACTTTTCGTTTTTGCCACAATTTTTTTATTAGTTATCATTGGGGCAACCGCTTTTGTTTTATTAGTACCTCTTATACAAAGTGCTAACACGAATTTAGGCTTCGGCGTCGGAACTAAAGGTGTCGGATTTGTTGCTGCGGCGGGGGCGGTGGGATTAGTATTAAGTTCAATGAGTTTTGGATTAATTGGTCACCGTACTAATAAACAATATATGATAATTAGTGCTTTTTTACTTTTGGGAATAATTACAATCCTTATTCCATCATTAAATAGTTTTATTGCTTTATTGCCGTTAGCGTTTGGAGCCGGGCTTTTAATCTCACCAATATTTATTATTCAAGATACGATATTACATGAAACGGTTCCGGATGGAGTGCGGGGAAGAATTTTCTCGGCTCGTGAATGGTTGTTACATTTATCGTTTGGATTGGCTTGTTTAATAGTAGGCGAATTAACCAACTTTTTCTCTAATCAACATTTAATGTATTTTACTGGAACTTTAGTTGTTATAATTAGTATAATCGGACTCTTTTTGATTAAAAAAGGTTACACTAACCGCACTTTACGATAGAAAAAGACACTAATATTATAAAAATATCCACATTTTTTAATTGCTACTAAACATTTTATCTTTGTAATAGAATCGTTTTGGGGCAGTTTTGAATATACACTTTTCTATTAGCATATAGTAATAAATTATATTATCTAAACTTTGGTCAATTCAAACTTTTTAATATCTATGCAGCCAATATTGTTAAAAGTATCAAAATATAAACAATTTTTATTAAAGATTATTGAAAAAAAACTTTTTTGTTCCAATTTGTAAATATAATTTATAAAATTAATAATGTAATTATGAAAGGAAATATTATGTAAAGCATTGAGTTAATCTATTATAACGACTGACAGAATTCATATTTTTTATTTATAATAAAGTATTCCACAATACTCGCCATGTTTTGATATCTTCAGGGTTTTTTACCCGAACTACCATTGCTCCCATCATATGGCCATCGTCATAAAGTATTAAAAGCTTATCTTCGGTAAGAAATTTAACATTCTTCTCTGACCAACACCCCCAATTGCCACCTAAACTTGGTTTAGTTCTGATTAGTTTGGCAATTTCGGGATTATTTACTAAAGTCTTCAAAATCGTCATTTGCTTTGCAGTATAAGTAGGTGTTAAGTCAGCCACTTTATTTTCAAGTTGCTCAACTTTTACTTTAAATTCGACACCTAATCGCTTATGTTGATTCAGGGCAATTGACATCGCAACAATAATGGCAAGAAGTGCTAAATTGATGATTAAGGAAATAAACGAAACTACAAAAAATATCCGAGAATGATTTTTATTATTCATCGCTTCTCCTTGAATACTTTTTTACATTTTTCAGTAAATAACGTGCATCAACATTTTTATATTTATAGACAATTTTAGCATTGATTGATATATTACTGAGATAAACTTTTTTGATTATATTCATGGCAGGTAATTAATCTTAATATTCTTAATTCCCCAGAAAATGTTAGTTTTTATTCTGGGGTCTTTTTTATATAACTGGTTAAGAAATTTACGAATTCGGTTTCTTTCGCCGATATTCTCATAAGGACAATGATTGTTAATTGGTCGTAGTCCATGTCCTTTAAGATAATTCAAAATTAGGGTTTTGTCAAAGAAATATAGCGGACGAATTATGTAAAATCGATTTTGAAAAAATTCTTGTTTCGGAACAAAAGTTGTTATTTCTGAAGCATAAAACAGGTTTAATAGAAAAGTTTCGTTAACGTCTTCTAAGTGGTGTGCTAATGCAATTTTTTTAATTCCTTGTTGGTCAGCAATCTCAAATAATCTCTTCCTTCGTTGCCGTGAACAGAAAAAGCAATATTTTTGCTTTCTTTTATTTATCTGGGCAAGTTTTTTCGGCACATCAATTTTTGATATTATGTATGGTATCTTTATTTCTTCAAAAAATTTAACTATCTTTCTTGTATTCCAGTCTGGAAAACCTGGGTCAATATGAACTGCCAATAAATTCCAATTTTTATTTCTGCGTAGATTATAAACACTGAAAAGATGCGCAAGCACAATACTATCTGCACCACCCGAAACACCAACTAAAACTTTTTCTTTATCTTGTAATAGACTATATTCTTCTAAAGCTTTTTTAAATAAAGAAAAACTTCTCTTATAAAGCCACCTATCAAACATTAGAGACAAAGAAGCAGATAATTAGGATAATTTAACACCATCAAATTTACTCAATTGCTCATAAAAAATCTGCTGAATCTCATTTAGACGCTCAGGTGTTTTGGCTTCGAATCTTAAAACCAAGACGGGTTGGGTATTAGATGCTCTAACTAACCCCCAACCATCAGAAAATAGAACTCTAACACCATCAATATCGATTGTTTCGTGATTTTGCATCTTAAAATAATCTCTAAGTGCATTGGTAATTTGGAACTTCAAATCATCAGGACAATCAACGCGGATTTCTGGAGTTGAATAATAATAAGGAATTTCTGCAACCATTTCCGAAAGACTTTTT
>JAOABV010000063.1 GCA_026418155.1 candidate division WOR-3 bacterium
GTGAAAGTAATTGTCGGATATATTCAGGAAGCAATTCAGGAAGCAGTTGTCAGAGCGATTGAGGAAATCATTGAGAAAGTTGTTCTCTCTGTTATATGTTAGTTTAGATGACGCGCTAATAAAATCTTTATACTAAAAATAAAAGGGACTAATTAATAAAATCTTTATACTAAAAATAAAAGGGGCTAACATAGTTGTTAGCCCCTTTGAAATTTAGATGATTTATTATTCTTTTGGTGGTTTGGGATATTATTCTTTTGGTGGTTTGGGAATAAAGCCTTGTTTCATTAGTGCTTGGGACATCTTTCGAGCATTCTTTATAGTTTCTGATGCTTTCTTATATAATTGTTCTCGAGTCATTGTAATGCGGGCAACTCCTTGTTCAATTGCTTTCATGCCAACGGCAACTGCTTCGCGAGGAAATACTTCCCAATCATCCATTGTGGGAATGAGATAGTCTTCTCTTAAGCCTCGGTCTTCAGCCACTTTTGCCAGTTCAACTGCTGCTGCGATACACATCTCATCAGTTATAGTTCGTGCATTAACATCAAGTGCGCCTCTAAAAATTCCAGGAAATCCTAATGAGTTATTAACTTGGTTAGGAAAGTCTGAGCGTCCAGTAGCAACAATTTTGGCACCGGCTTCTTTTGCTTCCCAAGGCCAAATCTCAGGAATCGGATTAGCGCAGACAAATAGAATGGGGTCTTTTGCCATTCTTTGAATCCATTCTTTTTTGATTACATCCGGACCGGGTTTGGAATAACCAATCACTATATCCATTTCCTCCATTGTGATAGGAATCGCATCTTCGACACGCTCGGATTTACGGCCTTCAGCATTAGTCTTTAGAATTAAGTCTTTAGTATAGGCAAAGTGTTTTTCAAAATCTGGACGGTCTTTATGAATAATTCCGTAGACATCGCACATCACAATTTTACCTGGGTCAAAACCATAAGTGACCATCACACGTAAACAAGCAATACCAGCTGCGCCAGCACCAATCATTCCTACTCTAACTTTTTTCGGGTCTTTGCCCACAATTTTTAAGGCATTAATTAAACCCGCAACTGTTACTGCAGCAGTTCCTTGTTGGTCATCATGCCAAACTGGAATGTTCATCTCTTTGCGAAGAGTATCAAGAATATAAAAACATTTTGGTTGCTCAATGTCTTCAAGATTATATCCCCCAAAACAAGGCTCAAGTAGTTTTGCGCATTTAATAAATTCTTCTGGGTCTTTGGTTCTAATCGCAATGGGCACAGCATCAACACCACCTAAGTATTTAAATAGTAATGCTTTACCTTCCATTACCGGTAGCGATGCTTCTGGTCCAATATCGCCAAGTCCTAAAACACGGGTGCCGTCAGTAAATACGGCGATGGTATTAGCACGGTTAGTATGCTCCCAGACTTTTTCTAAATTGGCTTTAATATCTTTACAGGGTTCAGCGACTCCGGGTGTATACCAGATGGCAAAGTCATTAAAATCACGAATTGCGCATTTAGGCACGACTTGGATTTTGCCTTTATAGAACGGATGGAGTTTCATTGCGTCCTGACCAGGTTTTTTGGCTAAGGCAATTCTCTCTTCCGGCGTTAATTCCTTTTTAGCCGGTTTTGGTTTTTTACGGATTATTTTTTTCGCCTTTTGGATAGGCTTTTTCTTTTTTTTCATTTAAGCCTCCTAATTGCCACTGAAAACAGAGAAATCTGCATTTTATATTTTGTTTTTTATTTCATATTTTTTTAATATTTAATATCTTATTTTTATTTATAATTTTATGTTTTATTTTTCTATATTTCTTTTTTAATATTTTTATATTTCATTTCTTTTTTAATATTTTTACATCTCTTTTAATATTTTTATATCTCTATATTTTTTTCACATATATCTCTATATTTTTTTCACATTTCTATATTTCTTTTTGTATATTTTTCTTATGACGCTCTGACAAATAAATCTCAATTCTTAGGACTTTTGACTAAAAATGTTAATATTGAAGCAATCAAACATAATACACCGGTGACAATAAATGCAAATGTATAACCCCCGGTCAATTCTTTTACTCGTGGTGCGAAAATATTACTCAAGAGACCACCGACTCCATAGGCCGTAAAGACAAAACCATAATTGACCCCGACATTCTTGGTGCCGAATAAATCTGCGGTAATTGCGGGAAAGAGTGCCAGATAACCGCCAAAGCACAAACCAACTAAAGATATGCCGACCCAAAACCAAGATTGAAATCCGGTGATTAGATTATATGAGAGGATACCTAATCCGCAAATAAGAAATATTAAAAATAAAGTTTTCATTCGACCAAAAGAATCAGAGACTCTGCCCCAAAAGATTCTACCCATCGCATTAAATATTGCTAATAGACTAACACCGAAAGCAGCAGTTTCTTTAGAATACTGAGCCAGTTCTTGACCGATTGGTGAAGTTTGACCAATAACCATTAATCCGCAAGCACAACCAATAAAATACATTAGCCAGATTAAGTAGAATCTGCCGGTTGATAGCATCTCGCCAACACTAAAATCTATTTTTGAAGTTGCAGTTATTGTCGGTGCAGTCCATCCCGCAGGTTTGTATCCTGAAGGTGGATTTCTTAATATCATTCCACCGATAAAGACCAAAATTAGAAAGACAATACCCAGAATTCTAAATGTATTGAAAATGCCGACAGAATCAATTAGACTTCGTGCGACCGGACCAACAATCAATGCGCCAGCACCGAATCCAGCAACTGATAAACCGGTTATCAGACCTCGTTTATCCGGAAACCATTTAACACCAGCAGAAATTGGACAGACATAGGCAATACCAATACCAATACCAGAAATTACACCATAAAATAACACGATGGCTAAAAGGGTTTTGGCAAAACTTGCTAAAATCATACCAAGACCTAATAAGATACCGCCGGCAATTGCAATTTTCGGACCTGCTTTATCCTGCCATCGACCACCGATAATAGTTGCTAAGGCAAAGAAAATTAAAACAAATGAGAATGGCAAAGATGCTTGAGTTGGGGAAAGACCTCTTTTTACTTTTAATGTATCACCATGAATAGAATTTATTTTTGTTACAACTTTTTTTTCTTTTTCATTATAAGTTAATTTCCACAAGTCGCCAGTTCTAATCTCGATAGAATCTCTGATCAAAATTTCCTCGCCATCCCCTCGAACCAGTAAAGTATCAAATCCTATTATTTCTGAAGCGGTAGTTGATTTATTAATTAAAGGTTGTTGTTCTAAAGGTTTTCTGAATACACTCCAAGCATAAATTGCACCTAAACAGAGTTGAATAATAATTGCGGCAAAAACAATCCACCAACGGTTGAATAGTTTTTCATCTTTCATCGAAACCCCTTAATTCAGATTAGAGAAAAATCAGGAGAGAGTATAAAATAAGATAATGTTCACTACTCTCTCCTTTGTTTAATTATCTATTCTTCTAAAGTTGATATGTCGCCGACTGGTTTGCCTAATGCTTCGGCTTTAAGTAATCGTCGCATAATTTTGCCGGAACGAGTCTTGGGAAGTTTATCTCGAAATTCAATTTCTTCAGGACGGGCAATTGGTCCGATTTCTTTGGAAACCCATTCTTTTAGTTCCTTTGCCAATTCTTCAGAAGGTATGAAACCAACTTTGAGAGTTACATATGCCTTTGGAACATCACCTTTGACTTCATGGGGAATGCCAATTACTGCGGCTTCTGCCACTGCAGGATGTGCAACTAAGGCGCTTTCAACTTCTGCCGTGCCCAGACGGTGTCCAGCAACATTAAGCACTTCATCCGCGCGCCCTCTAAACCAGAAATAACCATCTTCATCAATTGTGCAGGAATCTCCTGTAAGATAAACTCCAGGGAAGCGAGACCAATAGACTTGTTTGTATCGCTCAGGGTCTTTGTACAGAGTTCTAAGCATCCCTGGCCAAGGTGCTAACAGCACTGCAAATCCATTCTCATTCGGTTTAATCGGATTACCTTCACTGGTATAAACATCGGCTTTAATTCCAGGAAATGGTTTTGTGGCTGAACCAGGTTTTAATGGAGTAATTGGTAATGGTGAGATAAGAATATGACCAGTTTCAGTTTGCCACCAAGTATCCATTATTGGACATCTGCTACCACCAATATANTTATAATACCAGCGCCAGGCTTCGGGATTAATTGGTTCACCAACACTGCCTAATAGTCTTAAACTGGATAAATTATATTTCTGAGCAAATTGCTCACCATATCTCATATGCATTCTAATCGCAGTAGGTGAAGTATAAAATACTGTTACTTTTTCTCGTTCAATCATCTTCCACCATCGACCAGCATCAGGATAATCTGGCGCACCTTCATAAAGCACTGAAGTTGCACCGTTCAATAACGGACCATAAACAATATAACTATGACCTGTAACCCAACCAATATCAGCCGCACACCACCAAATATCATTATCTTTAATGTCAAAGATAAACTTCATCGTTGTATAAACACCAACCGCATAACCGCCGTGGACATGGACAATGCCTTTTGGTTTACCAGTAGTGCCTGAAGTATATAGCGTATATAAGATGTCTTCAGAATCAAGTTGTTCAGTTGGGCATTGGTCAGATTCATTAGCAGTTAGTTCATGCCACCAAAGGTCGCGTTTTGGTGTCATATTAACTTTAGAATTTGCCCGATTGAAAACAATAATGTTTTGAATACTTGGACAGTCTTTAACTGCTTCGTCAGCATTACTTTTCAGGGTCACTAACTTTCCCCGGCGATATGCACCATCAGCGGTAATGAGAATCTTAGCCTCAGCGTCAACAATGCGGTCTTTTAGCGAACCAGCACTAAATCCCGAAAAGACTACCGAATGAATCGCACCAATTTTCGCGCAAGCAAGCATTGCAATTGGTAATTGCGGAATCATTGGCAAATAAATTGTGACCCGGTCGCCTTTAGTTACCCCAAGTTTTTTCAAAGCATTAGCAAATTTACCAACTTCACGATTAATATCTGCATAGGTCCAGCGTTCGACTTTTTCATTTTCTGGTTCTGGTTCGTAGATATAAGCAATTTTATTTGCAATATTAGTCTTCATATGCCGGTCTAACGCATTGTGCACAATATTAAATTTTCCACCTAAAAACCACTTAGCAAATGGTAGATTCCATTCTAAAATTTTATCAAATGGTTTATACCATTCTAATTCTTTTGCCATCTCGCTCCAAAACCATTCACGGTCTTCTGCTCTTTTAAGCAAGTCATCTAATGTTTTCAAATTATGTTTTTCCATAAACTTTGTGACATTAGCATTCTTTACCAGATTTTCTGGTGGATAATAGATTTCTTTATTATCTGCCATAAATATTCCTCCCTTATATCAAATATATCAAATAAATTTTTACATTTTTTATTATAAAACCTCTAAGACACAAAAAATTAAGAGTTACCATATTAGCAAGATTTTATGCCTTAGAGGCGAAATTAAAATCAGATAACCACAAACAAGCAAATTGCGATTAGTCATTTTAACAACTTTTTATTTTAACAAAAAATAATTAATTTCAAGTATAATAAAAAAATACAAAATGTCAATTAATGAATTAACAAAGCACTGAAAATGTGACGCAAAACTTGCAAAAGATTAAGAAAACACTCAATGATTTTGTATATTCTTGAGCAAAAATCTATTTGTCCTAAAATCTCAATTAATAACTTTAGCGAAAGTTAATTTATCACCCCGACTGAAGACTAAAAAATTCTTTAATATTTTTGCATTAATAGCACTTATTCGGTGTTCTCATAACTTAAAGTATTGACAAATAGCAATTCTTAAGTAAAGTCCTATACGATGATGAGAATTTTTCGCGCTCGGGTTATTAATTTTCTTGATGCCAATAATTTTGAAGACTATCCCAATGGATTTTTAGCAATTGATAATAATGGCCAAATATTCAACTATGGTAAATGGCACAAAAAAATTCAGTATGCTTATCGTAATGCTAAAGTTCTTGATTATAACAAATTTATTATCTTGCCAGGCTTTATTGATGTTCATCTTCATTTACCTCAACTCCATTTACGCGGTCGGTATGGCGATGAACTCTTAAATTGGTTAAATAATTATGTAATTAAAAGTGAAATTAAGGTATCAACGATAAAAAAAATTAAGAAAGATATAAAGTCTTTTTATCAAGAGATGCTTAAAAATGGGACCACGACCGGTCTAATTTTCTCGTCCAGTTCATTTACATATACTGATTGGGCTTTTCGAATTGCTTATGATTGCGGCATTCGAGCTATTATTGGTAAAGCAATGATGGATAATAAATTTTCCCACTTGCCAGTGGAATCAACCCAAAAATCACTAAATGAAAGTATCAAATTATTTGAAAAATGGAACGGCATTGATAAACGGCTTTATTATGCTTTTAGTCCTCGCTTTGCTCCCGCAACAACTGAATCATTATTAAGAGCAATTGCTAAATTCTGTCGAGATAATAATACTTACATCCATACGCATCTTGCGGAAAATCTTCAGGAGTTACAATTAACTCGCAGACTATTTCCTCAATACCACTCATATACTGAATTATATTACCAAACTGGCATCTTAGGACCAAAAACAATTGTTGCTCATGCAATTCATCTAAAAGATTCTGAATATAAACTGTTAAGTCAAACCCAGACTAAAGTTGCTCACTGCCCTTCATCAAATTTCTTTTTACATAGTGGTCGCGCTAATACCGCAAAAATGGAGAAATACAATATAACTATTGGTTTAGGAAGTGATGTTGGTGCAGGCCCATCATTTTCAATGTTTTCTGTGATGCGTGATGCCTATTATGTGAGAAGAATTTCTCCCCATAAAGCGTTTTACTACGCTACATTGGGAGGCGCCAAAGTCTTAAGTTGGGATAATCGCATTGGTAATTTTGCTCAAGGCAAAGAAGGTGATTTTATTGTTGTGAACTATCCAACAGATTGTAATAAAAAAACCAAAACTGAAGAACTATTATCTCAATTAATATTTTGCGGCGATGACCGATTAATTATCGAAACTTATGTTCAAGGCAAGAGGCTGTATTATCAAAAATTCTGATTATCGAAAAGATTCTCCCAAAAACTGAATTATTAAAAGTTATAATTAATTTCTTTTAATAATCTTTTTAGATTAATTTTTATGGCATTTTCAAAATTATGAGCATTAAAATCAACTCCATTAAACACACTTGAAACTACTGCAATACCTTTGGCACCAACTCGAAAAATTTTCTTAGTATTTTCTGGGGTAATACCACCGATTGCAATAACCGGAGTCTTAACTGATTTTGTAATTGCTTTTAGTCGCTTTAATCCGATTACTGGTGCCGAAGGTTTAGTACGGGATGCAAAGATTGAGCCGGCACTTAGGTAATTGACACCATCTCGCTCTGCTTTTTGAGCATCTTGAACATTTCTTACAGTCATACCAATTATTTTATTAATCGGTAGAATTCCGCGCGCTTGTTTTATCGGCATATCATCTGCTCCTAGATGAACACCATCCGCATCTACTGCTTGCGCAATATCAATTCGGTCATTAATAATAAATTTCACCCATGGTTTATTAATATTATCTTTAATTGTTCTCGCATCTTGCAACCAAATTTTAGTCGGTGTATCTTTGCTCTCGCGAAGTTGGAGCATTGTGGCTTTACCTAAAACAAGTGCTTTTGTTATTTTGCTCAGATATTTTCTACCAGTTGTTTCCGTATCAATAATGACATAAAGTTTCGGGTCAAATTCGACAATAAAATGTTGATTCAAATTCTTTTCTAAATCATAAAGCACAAATCGGGTCTGTTTAAAAAATCTTGATATCTTCTGATTCCGAATCTTAAAAATTTCTTCTAACACCCTTGCTGATTCTTGACACCGTTTGATATTAGCACTGACGACATCATAAATTGATGTGCGTTGAGTCTTATCAAACCTATCTTGCCGACCTAAATCTTTTTCACTCTTTCGAAACCAGATAACATCTTTTCTGATTGGAGCTAATTTTTCCCATAGTCTACTTTTCAGGTTTCTTATCAGCATTAAAGTATTCTTATCCTCTAAATAGAAACGACAAATTTCTTCGATTACCCTTAAACCTTCAGAAAACCGATTAAGATTAACATCAATTATTCTATTCATATTTTTGAATTATTTATTTTTTAATGCTTTCACTAAACGCCAAATGCCAAAAAGAATAATAATCCAGGGCCAATCACGATGAAAAGCAAGTAATCCAATATTACTTAACCAAATCCAAAAACCAATAATTATAATAGTGATGGGCAATACTAACCGTCTCATTTTTCTTGTCTCCTTTTTTTCGTAATAACTTCAACAAATATTAAAACGCCAATAATAACAAGGACCAAAGGCCAATCTCGCTTAAAAACAATCCGCCAAGAAACCACACCCAACTTTGACAACCAAATCCAAAGTCCTATGGATATAAGGATTAATGCTTCTATAATTTTTCTTATCATAAGTGCTCCCTATTTTATCAAATAACACCGATCTTAAAAGTTATACGTTTAATTATACAAAAAATCAAGCAAATTTTTCTCATAACATTATCAAATCCAATATCTTAATGCAAAACACCTCTAACTTGATGGTATGACTCCCTCCACCATGCACTACTTTTATGAAGCTTTCTTTAAAGTTTTGGAGAAATATTTCCTTTAACTCTTTTATCAAACAGCGAAAAATTAGACTTAAGATATTTGCTTTTAGCATTTTTGTATTAACTTATTTTAGCATTTTTAGGATGTTATCAGGTGAAGGACAGCGTATCTGGTAGCGTAGGTTTTCGAAAAGGACACAACATCGGATTTCAGGTTGTACTTTGGAAAATCAAGCCGGCAAATTCTATAAGTACAGATTCTGCTCATAGCACCTTTTCCATTTTGCGCATAATTGTCTTAAATCCGAATTTTTGATAAAACTTGATAGTCTTCTGATTAAATTCCCACACCGCCAATTGCAAAACTTTTAATTTCTTCCTTTTTGCCCATTGAAAGATTCTTTTCATCAAAGATGTTCCAATACCTTGACCGCGATATTTTTCATCAACAACCAATTCATTAATACTTAGATAAGGAATTGCGATTAAATCATCTGGTTTCCGTTCAATTGTGATATAAGCATAGCCGATTATTTTATTCTGTTTTTCTGCTACTAATACTGCACTATTCTTTTCTTTTAGGGCATTTAAATAAAATCTATCTATTTTTTGCAGTTCAACAAGTCGACCCAAAAATTCAGGCCGATGTTGTGTAACTATATTCAACACTTGTCTTGCAATTTTACATATCTGTTTAACATCTTTTTCCGTTGCTTCTCTGATATTTACTGATTGGTTCATATTATGGTTTTTGCAAAATTAGTGTCATTCCATCGTTTAAGGACGGCGGCATGAATTTTTGCGCAAATCCGTAGATTTTTTCAATTTTTGACAGACGATTAAAATAATTACTATATTTAAACCAGAAGACTTTATAACCTATCTGTTGAGCAAGTAAAAATAGTTCTTTTTTGGTATATTCACGATAATGTCCAGGATTAAATGGTCCTTCTCTTATCATCTCATAAGGATTTCTCCCAATTAAAAGTGTTATTCTCTTTAACAACGAAGCCGCATTTGGTGTTTGAATAATCAGAAACCCATTTGAACTTAAAAACGAATCAATAAACTTTAGCACACAAATCGGCGAAGTATAAAGATGTTCAATGACTTCGGCTAAGAC
>JAOABV010000064.1 GCA_026418155.1 candidate division WOR-3 bacterium
TGTTTAGTATGGTATTTTTACTAAGAAACGACTGAAAAACTTGAAAAGGATTAGGAGGAAAGTAAGTTATCTCAAAAAGAGGTTGGAATAAGGGCAGGGCTTAAAAATGTTTTTGCTTGCTCGATTAGAGGACGGGCTGATTAAAAATCCTACGCTTAAGACCATTCTTGATTATCTCAGGGTTTGCAGTTATCCTTGACCGAAGTTTTTGAGTGAATTATCCGCAATTCACTTTAGTTTAACGCATACTAAGATAATGAGCCAAATCGAAATTCCTAAATATCATACGAAGATTGACCACGATATTGCTAAAAAATATTGCTAAATATGCTTATAGTATCCAGACCAAATTCTTCCAAAAGCGTAAAATCAAGACTTTGACTTTAGAAAAACGAGGAGGATGGCAACTGAATTCTTAGGACATCGGTTAGAAATTGAGCAGATAGAACACAAAGTTACCATTCTTATGGGAAATACCCAAGTCAATCAATACTACAAAGCATTTGTCCGAGAATGTTATCACACCTTAAAGAAATATGTTATATCAGATAAAGAAATATGTTATATCAGATAAAAAAAATATGTTATATCAGAGAAAGAAATATGTTATATCAAATATGTTATATCAGATAAAGAAATATGTTTTATCAGATAAGGCAGGGAAAAAGATAAATGTGCGTTTTGAAATCCGGGAAAAGTCGTGGACTTAAAAAAGAAATATTAGAAGAAATTAAGCGATAGTAATAAAATACATCAAAAAAACATAGTTACGAATAAACAATAACTCACGGTTTGTTAGTGAATCCAAGGAAACTGATAAATAAAAAGAATACTATTATTTTTTCCTTTGGATAAGCATACTATAGAATGTGAAATAATATTTGAAAATCAATTCTTATCTACGACCAATAACCCAAATAGCGCCACGGGGATTTGAACCCCGGTCTTCTGGCTGAGAACCAGATGTCCTTGACCAGACTAGACGATGGCGCCAGTTATCAGGACTTAGCAAATAGTATATAGCAAATAGTTATTCTGTAAAGAGTAGTTTTGATAATTCAACAATTAAATCACTTTTTAGAGATTTTACAATTCGGTCAAGGGAATAATTCAACTCAATACGACTCTTTTTTATAATTATACCCCGATTAAAGTTTTCATTAGGAATTAGTTTTATATTGGGCATTAGTTTTTGCAATTGAGGATAGTCTTGAGAAGCAACAATTATCTCACTATCGTTATCAGCATGTTTCTTGATAATTTCAGTTAAAATTTGATAATATTTATCCGAAGAGACAAATTTCTCTATTGCTTGATTAAAGACTTGGTCAATTATTGCCCATTTAACTTGGAGAATTTCTTTTTGAGCGGTAAGTTGAGCATTCGAGATTAATTGCATTTCAAGTAAAGATTCTTGCCGGGCGATCTTTTCATTATTTTCTTGGGTTAGTCTTATTATTTGTTCATCAGTCGCTTTTTTGAGTTTAGCAATTTCCTGTTCGTATTTCTCTTTAATTGCTTGGGCCTTTTGTTGGGCTGACTCGATAATCGTGCTGGTTAATTTTTCAATTGACATAGAAAGTTAGTTGTATTTATTTGCCACAGAGGCACCGAGACACAGAGTTTTTTATAGGATTAACCTCTTTATGCCATTTTTCAGTAATTTTGTGTTAAAGTTAATAAGCAGACCGATTTTTTTACCTGTAATTTTTAAGTAGGTCAATAGTTGAGCTTCAAATACTGGGTTATATCGCTCAATGCTCTTGACTTCAATGATTACTAAATTTTCTACCATTAAATCTACTCGATATTCGCCAATCGTTTTTCCTTTGTAAATTATAGGAAAAGAGCATTGTCGTTGTTATTTATGTTTGCCATTTCTAATTCAATGCAAAGAGCAGACTCATATGTTTGTTCTAAAAGACCAGGACCAAGATTCCGATGGACTTCTATAGCACATCCGATTATTTTTCGAGTTAACTCATTTAATTCATTCATCTCAGTATCTTTGTGTCTCTGTGGCGACTTCATTTAACCTAATTTAACACCCATTTGCAAGAAAATTGTAACCAGTAATCCAAGCACGGCATAAGTTTCGACCATAGCACCATAAATAATTGCTTTTACTGATTCGGTTGGTCTTTTGGCAACCAGTTCGCATCCTGAAGCACAAACTTTTCCCTGCCAGATTGCGGATAATAAGCCAGCAAAAGCAACAGGTAAACACGCACCAAACATCTGTAATCCTTGGCCAAGCGTTATTGGAACCGGATTACCTAAAAGTCCGAGTTTCATTATGCCTAAAAATGCGGCTAAAAAGCCATAAAAACCTTGGGTGCCAGGTAAAACGACAAGAATAAATAGACTACCGAACTTACCTGGGTCTTCTGATAAAACGCCGTTAGCAACTTGTGATGCTAAACCAATACCGATTGCAGAACCAATTCCAGCCATTAAGGCGGCAAGTCCGCAACCAGTAATGGCAATTGCTAAACCTAAAGGGTCAACCATTTTGCCTCCTGTTAATCTAATCTATTTGCCACTGAAAGCACTGAAGTCACGGAATTTTATAAAATTATCCTTTCAATGTCAATCTTTGTTTTACCAAAATTTATCAATAACCCGAGCCGAATATTAGTTGCCTTTAGATATGAAAGTACTTGTGCACGATGAATAGCCTCAAAAGATCTTGTTGATTTTAATTCAACAATTACTTTTCCTTCAACAATTAAATCGATGCGATGTTCGCCAACCTTTTCGTGTTTATAAAATATATCAATTAACTTTTGAGATTCATATTTTATTCCATTTAGAGAAAATTCTCGGAGTAAAGCCTGTTCGTAGATGGTTTCTAAAAAACCGGGACCTAAATTCTTATGAACTTCGATTGCTGCTTGTATTATTTTTTCTGTGAGTGATGATTCATAAAAATTCTTATATTTTTCAGTGTTTTCAGTGCGTTCAGTGGCTATTTTCATTCTATTTAATTGTAACATATTTGGTTTGTCTTTGGAAGGGTGAGAATTTTTCACCACCACCAGTAAAGAATCTTGGGAAAAATTCGACATAATTTAATCGCAAGGAATGAACAAATGCACCTAATATATTTATCGCAAGATTATAAGCATGACCAAAGAGCATAAAAATTATAGCGAGAACTATACCGATAATTGGAATTTTAATCACCATCCAAGCAATAGTATTAATCGCCATAGCAATGCCAGCAGTTACCATGCCTAATGCCATTAAACGAATATAAGATAAGACAATGCCTAAAAAACTTGTGGCACCATAAAGGTTATATAATCCCCAAATAATATTCTTTATCAGTTTGCGATTGTCTGCTGAAAGCATTATGTATATTACCGAGATTATTAGAAATAAGACAATTGATAACTTAAATACAAAATAGCCGATAAGGGATGAGATTAGTATGACAAAGATAATTATTGGAAGTATAAAAGTTTTCTTTTGAGATATTTGCGAAATTAATGATAATATGGAAAGGGCAATTAGTCCGATTAGTATGAGATATTTACCCAGATTCCAACTTAAATAAGCACGGGGAAGGACAAAAAGATTGAATTTAGCACCAAGAAAGATTAAACCACCAAGAAAGATAATTGCCCACAGGGTTTGATGTAACATCAACTTTTGAATCCGTCGAGTAAAAGCAATAATAGTTGCCATTGACATAAGAATAATAAGCATAGCGAATGGCTTGGTTGTGATGGGTAAAAATCTACCTGTAAAGACATAGATAATTAGTCCGTTCAGAAATAGAAGCCAAGGTAATTGTTCAAATACCGCAGTTTGCCAATTTTTCTGTCGAAAAGAATCGTAGATTTCAATTAAGATACCATAATTAAGATGAATATAACCGAGAACAATTGAGAGAATGAAGAATGGCATTGGATTTTTAATTGGGTCAAAGAGCAATAATTGGTCTCGGAATTTGACTAAAAATTGTAATCCGAGTTTATCAACAATATCTCCAAACCAACCGCCCGTGATGGCACCAGCAAAGATGGTAAAACCACCACAAATTGCCAGTAATGTTAAAAACTTACTTGCAGTTTTCATTTTTTTTAGTAGAAGTAATGCTAATATTAAAAGGATAATACCATAACCTGCATCAGTTAAGCATAATGCAAAGAAGACGGCAAAGAAGGGTGCTAATAAGGGTGTTGGGTCAAGTTCTATAGGTTTAGGCATTGTATAGAGTTCAAGAATTATTTCAAATGGCTTAAAAATACTTCGATTTTCTAATGCAACCGGTGGCTCTTCACCTTCGTTGGGCACAATCAATGTCATGACTGCAGTCTTAAATGAATTAATAACTTCCTCTAATTTCTTAAAATCTTTTTGTTTTATCCATCCTTCAATAAAGATTACTTCATTAGTTTTTTGTAGAAGGGGTAAGACTTCCTCTTGCGACTTGAGATTATAGTAATAGTCATATAAGATTTGCAATTTTGGTAATTCTGAGACTAATTTCAATACCTCATCTTTTGTCGCTTCGATGTCTTTTTCTACAACATTGATTTGTTCGCTGAGGTCATTAATAATATTTTGTGGGTATCCTTGGAATTTACTTAAATCAATTATTTCAAATTTGGTAAGTAAAGGTCTGATGGTTTCTTTAATTTCTTTAGGATAAGCAATAATCGCGTAAAGGATTTCTTGCTCTTGGTGGACAATTTCAATGTATACGGGTAAATCTTTTAAGGCGTCTTGGGTTTGAAGATAGGCAATTTGAGTGGAAAATTGACCAAGGATTATTTCTGTGTTACGAGTTGTGTAAATTTCAGTAAGATTGTATCTCAAGTTCTGCCACGGCTGAAGAATATTAATTTCTGTCAACAGTGTCTTCTGTTGATTTGAGAGAATTGAAATTTTTTGACGAAGTTGTTTGATTCTGTTTAGGGTTCGATTTATATCGTATCTCTGAGCAAGAGAAAGATATTCAGTTGAAGTAATTTCAGTTTTAGTTGTGGCTATGCCTGATAAAAAAGAGGGTTTTTCCGTGAAGTTATTTAGATATTCAATCGCCGAAGCGATTTCATTCAAACTATCTTGTAGTGTTGTTTTGGGGATACTTTCTTGGTTCTCAGCTTTATGCACGATATGTAAAATGCCCAATTCTTGTAATCGGTCCAAGAAAATTTTCTCTTCGGATTTGTGGACAGCAATTAGGATTTTTTTAACAGGTGCGATTGCCATTACTGGAGAAGAAGTTCTTTGATGATGTGTTCAATGACCCAACTAATTGCTTTGTTTATTTTCGTATTATCAATATTTTTCAGTTGTTCGGTCTGTTTTCTGGTCTGGATTTTAATGGCTTCTACTTTCTGTTCAATTTCTTTTCGAGCAATTGAAAATTTTTCATCCGATTGTTGTTTTAACTTGTCCTTAGTCTGTTCAATGAGTGTTGTCATTTCAGATTCAGTTTGTTTCAAAAGATTTTTACCGTTAATTTCGGCTTGCTTAATTAGTTCTTCAGCATAAGATTCGGCTTTTTTTATTTCATTAATTAAATCAATATCCATAGTGGTTAGTTTACTTTAACTTTATTAAATGTCAATTGAATTCATTAGAGGTATTGATAAATGCCATTATCCATTATATCGTAAAATCAAAAACTCAGGGGAGGAGTTAACTTTTATGATGCTGTCACTTTAAGTTTAAATAATAAGCAATATTCGCATTTTTATTTATTATTGGTTTAATTTTACCTTTTACTGATGTCGCAATCGTGGTAACTCCAGGACCATGACCAGCAATCACACAGTCTGAATGGACCACAATACCAACTGAACCAGCGCCTTTTTTATAACATCGACCAAAAGTATTATCTGTATTTTCTAAATAAACAATATCACCGAAACGGAGTCTATCTAACCCCAGTTGTTTAATTGTCTCCGGGTCTTGAGTTGTAATGTCATAATCACCTGATGCTACAGTTTCGCTACCTAAGCCTGAACCCATAATCGTCGGTGGTAAAATATGGGTCACAGGAAATTCAATGTAACCATTTTTTATTTTCGGATTAATTTTTAAGAAGAGATTCGGGTCAAGGTTAAAGAATTTCACATCAGGTAAATCAAAGACTTGCAATCCTTGACCGCAAGCACGAATTTGAATCTGGTCGCCAATGACAAGTTTTTCAATAACTTCTTTAGAAAACCAAACCAGAATATGTTCGATACCGCCGTGTTTTCCAGTGACAATGCCTTTTTTCCCTTTGGCTGCGCCAGAGATTACATATGCAGTATTACCAATACAAGTATAGACATTCAGTGCTCGGTTTTCGTTTTCATCTTTATTTTTCACAGACACACCTGGTTCAATGTGGTCACCAACCCAACCAAAGACCAAATCACCAACCTTGACATTATAAGTTATGCCACCTGTGCCCGGAAAAACCGTTGCTTCGCCTTGATGCGTAAGACGATAATTTTGTCTACGGGTTGGAGACGAAATTTGTCCAATAACTGATATGGTGATAAGTTTGTTAATATTTGTTTTTATCATACTTTCTCCTTTTACTCAGTTACAGAGATACAGCCAAATTTTTATATTTTAATTGTTTCTGAATCGTTTTCATAAAATTTTATAAATTGTTTCTGATTCGTTTTTCATAAAATTTTATAAGACTAATGATGAAAGTTATTTACGCAATCAATAATAGTTGATTGTATTAGGTAAAATCTTCGCCATTCAGTGTGTTTGTTGCAAAATCTGTTCACCTTTTTCGTATCCAATTTCAATTCCTCTTATATTGAGTTCAACAAATTTTTCCGCAACGGACTTTTTAATTGCGCCAATTAATGATTGTTTTGATACAACTTTAGTTATTGCCGACAATGCACCAAGCATTATCATATTTGCGACCACAGGCGATTTTAGTTCAGTAAGCGCAATATTGGTTGCGGGTATTTCAAATTGTCGAGGATAGTTTTTTGAATTGACCATTCCGGAATCGACAATTATTAAACCGTTATTTTCGACAGTCAAAAAATATTTGTCGTAGCCTTCTTGGGACATTGCAATTAGGATATCAGGTTTCTCCACAAATGGTGCGTCAATAAATTCATTGTTGATAATAACTTCAGAACTGGTTAAACCGCCTCGTGCCGCTGAGCCATAAGAGCCAATCGCACTGCCTTCCTTACCATCTAATACAGCGGCATTAGCAAGTAGTTCCCCGGCTAAAATAATTCCTTGACCGCCAAATCCTGCAATTCTGATTTTAGTCATAATTAAATCTGAATCTTAGAGATTTGCATATTTGATAAATAAAGTTTAACAATTAATTTATCTTTTTTATTGATTACTTTCCAATTGTCCTTTATTTTAATCTTATGATTACACATACTCACCAATAATAATTTTATCAGATAGTTCTTCTTTTTTCATTGTTTTTGCCGACTCGTATCGAATTGAACGACTTTTAATATCCATCAGCATCTCATATAGCGTAGGCATCTTATTTCTGCGACCAAATTGAGTTGGGCAAGGCGAGACAACATCAATAAAGGAAAACCCTTTTGTTGTCATTGCTTTTTTAATAGAGTTTATTAAGGGTTTAATATGAAAGACTGTATATCGGACAACATATTGGGCATTACAGGCTTTGACAAGTTGGCATAAATCAAATGCTGGTTCCGGATTACCGGCAACAGTTGTTTGGGTTTTTGCATCTTTAGGTGTCGTGGGTGAAACTTGACCACCAGTCATTCCATAAATACTATTATTGGCGCAGATAACTGTCATCTCAATATTTCTTCTGGCTGCATGAATTAAATGATTTCCGCCAATTGCGGCTAAATCGCCATCTCCAGAAATTACCACAACTTTTAGTTCGGGATTGACCAATTTGACACCTGTAGCATAAGCAATCGGTCTGCCGTGTAAAGTGTGTAAAGTGTCAGTAGCAAAATGGGGACTGGGAATCCAAGCACCACAGCCAATTCCTGAAACAAAAACCATCTTATTAAAATCTAATTGCAATTCGTCAATTGCTCGTAAGATGGCACCCATTAAAATACCATGTCCGCATCCTGCACAAAACGGACTTGGAAATACTTCGGTTCTTAAATATTTGTAAAGATGTTCGCTCATAAATAACTTGCCGTAGCTAATGCGGAACTCGCACTGATATTTCTTTACGGATAATAATTTTAGATGCAGCCCAACATCTTGTGATTTTGTAAAAGTTGAGTTGATAATTTTGTAGTCTCATAAATTTTTGTTTGCTTCTTTATATACCATTGTAAAGATACTCATTTAAGATGCTTTTTGAATTCAGAATATATTTCCGATGGATAGAGCGCTTCACCTTGGGTTTTCGGTATGGATACGACTTTTTTATTACACAAGGCTCGTTCAATTTCTAAGACCAGTTGTCCTCGGTTCATTTCAGGCACAAAGATTATTTTAGAATTTTCGGCAACTTGTTTTAAGATTCTTTCATCAAAAGGCCAAATAGTCTTATAGCGAAGTAATCCAACTTTATAATTTTCTCTGCGTAATTGTTTTACTACCGCATAAGCACTTCGGGCTGAAATTCCGAATGCGACAAAAAGATATTCGGCATCATCAGTAAAATAAGTTTCCGATTCACAAATCTCTGCTTTATGATTATCAATTTTTAGGCAGAGTCTTTTGACTAATCTTTCTTGAACTAAGGGGTCAGCAACTTTTCGAATTCCAAACTCATTATGAGTTGAACCAGTAACTAATAATTTAGCACCTTGACCAAATGAAGGCATTGGTGGCACCCCATCTTCTTTTTCACTGCCAAAAGGAGGAGAGGTCTGCGATTTGTCTCTATCAAAAATTTCAATTTCTGGCTTAATAACAAAACTTTCTTTTAAGTGTCCGACGACTTCATCCGACAACAAAATCACCGGCACACGAAACTTTTCTGCTAAATTAAATGCTCTTATAGTTAAATCATACATTTCTTGAACTGACCAAGGAGAAAGTGCGATAATGCGGTAATCACTATGAGCACCCCATCGAGCTTGCATAATATCACCTTGACCCGGTCGGGTTGCTTGACCCGTTGCTGGTCCAGCGCGTTGCACATTAACAATCACACAAGGCGTTTCAGTCATTAACGCATAACCAATACCTTCGAGCATCAAACTGAATCCCGGTCCAGAAGTTGCGGTCATTGCTTTAGCACCAGCCCAAGAGGCACCAATCATTGAACAGATAGAGCCAATCTCATCTTCCATTTGGATAAAAGCACCTTTCAATTCGAGAAGCCGAACTGAAAGATGTTCCATAATTTCCGACGAAGGTGTGATAGGATAACCAGCATAATATCGGCAACCAGCAGCCAAAGCACCTTCAGCACAAGCAATATTACCTTGCATAAAATATTTGCCAGGGGTCAATAAACTTTTGATTTTAGATTTCATCTCAAAGGTTAAATGGTATGTACTGGTTTTGAGTTTTGAGATTTGCGATTTGAGTTAAAGCATTATTAGGTCGTTGCATTTTAGCTATTGACTTTTGAATTGACCTCTTTTTCTATCGTAATTGCTAAATCTGGACATAATAATTCACATAAAAGGCATTTATTACACAATTCAGGATTTTTAATGACGATTTCGCGGAAACCTCTGGCTGAGACTTTGGCTTCACGGTCATAAACATTCTTGGGACAGATTTCAACACAAAGAGCACAACCTTTACACCAGTTTCGGTTCAATTTAATACCAAGAATAGAAT
>JAOABV010000065.1 GCA_026418155.1 candidate division WOR-3 bacterium
GCTGTAAGGACCTGAATGTAAGAAACAGATGCGTTTTATCATTATTTGTCCGAAAAGAGTGGAGATATAACAACTAATAACGAGAATAAACCGAATTACCAAGAGAACCTCCACGGGGAGGAGTATAAAATCTCCTCCCCGGTTATTCATTTCATTATCTTATAATAACCATTCTTTTGGTATCAGCAAATCTCACAGTCTTTAACCGATAGAAATAGACATCTTCACTAAAAGTTTGACTTTTATTGTTTATTACCATAAATTACTCCTTAGTTCTTATTAAGTTACGATTGATTAATTCACTCAAGCATTCAGGTGTATTCCAATAAAAAGGTATTTCCCAAAGCCATCTTCTTCTTCGCCATTTTTCCACTAATGTTGGATGTCCTGCTAATGGTGTCTCCCAAGTTACAGATAAATATTCACCATCTACACCAATAGAAATATTTGACGCAGGTTCATTAAGACCAGGAATTGATATAGCAATGTTACATTCCCACCTCGGTGTTCCTATCTTTTTTAGTGAATCTTTTGTTACTGAATACATATTCATCTTATAATAAATTCTTCCTTGTTTAACCCAGACAAGATGAATGTAGTCGCCATCTGTAACAGTCATCGCATATTCTGACACTTTTTCGTCAATCCTTTGAGACGCTGACCAGTTTTTATTTGTTTTGAACTGAAAATATAAGGTGCTATCCGGTGACTGAAACTGCCTTTCTTTTATTAAACTAAAATCCGCATCCGGCTCGGATAGCGCGTATCGTACATCAGATACAAATAAACGATAAGAAATACCCTGTGTACTTTTTATTTCAATTGTATCCGAGGAGATAAATAGACTAATTACTATAATAGTTGATAACATAACTAAATACTATCTATAAATAAACTAATTACTAAAATAAATCCTAACATAACTATTCCTTATCTATTACAGAATAACTTCTACTCTAATATTGTCAATAGTAAATTATAAAGAGTACCCAAAATTACCAAAAGACAGAATTAAAATAAAATTACAAATAATAATTAAAAACAATTTATTCTATTCATATTTATTCGTGGTTAAATATAAATGTCTTTTTGCCGAACTTCCTTTTATCGGGTAGTGTCAAGAATTTTGTGCAATTTCTTTTCTTCTATACAGGCTTATTTTCCCATTATCTGTTTTCTTTAACATATCAAACTAAAATTTACATAAATATTATACACTATCCTCCTATCGGTGTATCTTGACATTGTGAAATCTTGGCATATAATGGTTAGCGATGATTGTTTTTGAACATGTGTCTAAGATTTATCATAATTCCTGGACCGCACTTTATGATATAAACCTTAAAATAAATAAAGGCGAATTCGTCTTTCTTACTGGACCAACTGGTGCCGGAAAAACAACCTTGCTGAAATTAATCTATTGTGCAGAATTTCCTGATGCGGGTGAATTAACCGTCAATGGTTATAGTTTAAACAAACATTGTTCGGATAAAACAATCACACAGATACGACGAAAAATCGGAATTATCTTTCAAGATTTCAAACTCTTGACGGAAAGAACAGTTTATGAAAATATTGAGTTTGCTTTAAGAGTTATTGGTATTCGTCCATACTTAATTCCTGAAATAGTTATGTCAGCGTTGTCAAAAGTTGGTCTATCTAATCGGAAAGATTTCTATCCTTATCAGTTATCCGGTGGTGAGCAACAAAAAGTATCAATTGCCCGGGCTTTAGCGAAAAACCCAGAAATTCTCTTAGCCGATGAGCCGACAGGTAATATTGACTATAAAGGGTCAGCCGAGATTTTGGGTTTGTTAAAAGAGATAAATTATTCGGGAACTACCGTCATAATGGCAACTCACGATTATTTGCTTGCAGAAAATAGTAATAAACGAGTAGTGAAATTACAAGATGGCAAAATCCTTGATGATAGTAATCTGCTTTAATGGCAATTATGAAATTCTCTTTGATGAATGTTAACGAAAATAAGACGCTAAATTAAACTCAGCATGGCAAGAATAGATTATAATATGAAGGTATTTACTTATGGCAACTAAATTTTTAATTCAAGAAGGTATCCGAAATATTCTGCGAAATAAATCAGCATTCATTCTTTCCGCAAGCGTCTCCGCAATTTGTCTCCTTCTCCTTTCAATTTTTTTAGTTCTAACCGTAAATATTCTTCGCGCCAAAAATTATTTTGAAGAAAGAATTGAAATTTATGCTTTTCTCTATGATAATGCTGATGCTAATGATTTGATAAATAAGATTAGTCTGCTTAGCGGTGTGCGTCAAGTTCAATATGTTTCCAAAGCACAAGCCCTCAAAGAACTTAAGAATGATTTAGGCGATAATGCTCAATTGTTAGATATCTTAGGTCATAATCCATTGCCTGCAGGCTTAAGAATCCAAATCGAACCTAACTACAAGTTAGCAAGTCGATTATCTGAATTAGAAGAAAAGATAAGATTATTAAGAGGTGTGCGAGAAACTTGGTCAGGCAAAGATATTTTAGTTCGGTTGCAAAGAATTATTCGTATAATCATAGGCTTAGATGCGGGTATATTGTTAATAGTTTTTATTGCCGTTGTTTTTATCATCTCACGAACCGTTGAGTCAACAATTTTAGCCCGTTCGCGAGAGATTGAAATTATGCGACTAGTTGGCGCTTCATCCAATATGGTTAAGTTTCCCTTTTATATTGAAGGTCTATCGCATGGACTTTTAGGAAGTATTATTTCATTTATTATTATGATAATCTTATTTTATATTGTGGCAATTGAAGTTCCGATGTTATCGCTGCCTATTTTTTCTTTATTAATTTTTAATGTCATTGCCGGAAGTTTTTTAGGTCTCAGTGGTTCTTATATTGCTTTATCCCATGTTCTGAAATAGATGATGGGTAGAAACACACAGATAATGTTGCTCTTAGTAAATTTATCATTAATCTTCTTAATTTTTGCTCAAGAAAATATTGAGCATACCCGAAGAGAATTAGAGAAGACCAGAGAAAAACTTCGCGCCTTACAAGAAAAAATTGCATCTTTAGAAAAAGAAGAGTCTGGCGTGCTCAAACGGATTGACGCTTATGCAGAAAAGATTAATCTCACGAAAAAGATGATTCGAGAATTAAAAATTCTTCAAAAGAATAAAGAGAATGAGATTATTGCAGTAACCAATCAAATTATTCAAACCCAAAAACAGATTGAAGCCCGACGGTCAGACTTAGAGAATGTTTTAATAAATTATTATAAGCAACGAAGAATTTATCCTTTAGAAATTATCTTATCTAATCGGTCTTTAGTTGATGTTTATAAGAAGTTCATCTATTTGCGGATTATTGCCGAAGACCGAAAAACAACTATTCAAACGCTAACAAAGTTAAGGAATGATTTAGAGTTACAACAAAGACAATTAGAAAAAGCCAAAAACGAATTAATTCGGTTAAAACAGATGCGGGAGACCGAAGAGGCTAACTTAAAAGATGCTCAAGCCTTAGAGGCTAAAGTATTAGATAAGGTTCGCTCAGAGAAAGAACAGAATCGCATCTTGGAAAAAGAATTAAAGACTGCGATGGAGAAATTGGAAAAACTGATTGCTGATATGGAGATGAGACGCAAAGAACGAAAACTGCCACCAGGAACACATTTCTTAGAAATAATGAAAGGAAAATTGCCCTGGCCTTATTATGGCACAGTGATTGCTGAATTTGGTAGTGTTGAAGACCCAAAGTATAAGACCAGAATTAGAAATACCGGTATTGACATTAAATGTCCTTTTGGCGCTGAGATTCGAGCAATTGCTGACGGTAGAGTTGTCTATGCGGACCGGTTTATGGGATATGGGAATTTAGTTATTTTAGACCATAGCGATGGATATTATACGCTATATTCCAATCTGGCGGAAATGTCTTGTAGTGTTGGTATGAATCTTAAACAAGGAGAAGTGGTTGGAAAATCAAAAGATATTCTCCATTTTGAATTGCGCCGGGAAGGTAAAGCAGTTGACCCATTGCCTTGGTTAAGTAGATAATTACAATAACAGCGTTGCTATGGAAAATTCCGAATCTGAAATCCAAATTCTAAACCTGACATAACAGTGCTATTTCCTAAAATTATTGGTCAATATCAAGCCCAAAGAATTCTTACCGCATTATATAAACATCAGCATTTTCCACCATTATTATTTGTTGGCCCGAAAGGTGTGGGTAAAAGAACAACCGCAATTAATTTTGCTCAGATAATTAACTGCCCGACTCCTGAAGATTTAGACCAAAACCAATGTTTGCGTTGTCAACAAATCGCTAATCTTTCGCATCCAGAAATAAAAATTCTGTTTCCCATCGCACCGGTAAGCCAGAGTGAAGATGATAAAGATAGTCAAAAAGGACTGGAACGGATTTTCCGAGAAATTGAAGAGAATCTTTCTTTATATACTCTGGAAAAGATGCGTCCCAATTTACCAGCAAATTATACAATCTCAATCCAAATAATGCGTTGGTTAAAACAAGAGATGGCTTATAAACCAATGGTGGGCAAATATCGGGTGGTCATTATTCTTAATGCCGATAAGATGACCAATGAAGCGGCTAATGCTTTTCTCAAAACCTTAGAAGAACCACAACAACAAACATTGTTTATCTTAACTACTGAGCGATTATCTTATATCATTCCGACCATTCGGTCCCGATGTCAAATTGTTCGTTTCACTCCGATTGCTAAAGATTTAATTGCCCAATATTTAGTGAGAACGAAAAATATTCCATTATCTGAAGCCGAAACCTGTGCCGAAATATCAGAAGGTAGTTTAAGAAAAGCACTGGAATTTTACGCTGACCCGACTCAATTTTTGCCTCAAGATAATCTTTTAAGATTGGTTGATACTTCACAATCTTCGTTTGAAGAGTTAATTTTAGAAGTCATCAATAAGAATTTAGAGGATTTTGACACCGAAATATTCCTTAAAGCATTATTGTTTCTTTATCGTAAAGCATTACAATTAAAATTAAATCTCTCGAATATTTATGCTCATGAAGTGGTTAAAAAAATTGCCCAGCAATTATCTATTAAAGAAATTATAAATCGCATCTCATTCATCCTTAACAGGTTACAAGACGCTGAATTATATCTTAATAAGAGACTTTATTTGTTTTCCGTGGTAAATTCACTAAGATTTTAATTTTCCGATAGAAAATATTTATCAACATTCAGACAGATAAAGATGACTAAGGCTCGTTTTCTTTTAGTGAATCCGTGGATTTATGATTTTAAGGCTTATGACTTTTGGATGAAACCATTGGGTCTTTTATATGTCGCATCAATTTTACGAAATGCTGGTTATGAGATAGATTATATTGATTGTCTTGACCGTTATCAACCCGAGTTATTAAAAAATATATCTAAATTACCTAAAGTCGATGAATTTGGCCGAGGAAAGTTTTATAGTCAAGAGATTGAAAAACCAGAACCATATAAAAACATTGAGCGCCGCTATAAACGCTATGGATTACCAATAGAACTTTTGGATGATGTTCTGTCTAAGATGCGTAAACCAGATGGGATTTTTGTTACCTCAGTAATGACTTACTGGTATCCCGGAGTTTTTGATGCAATTAAAACACTAAAACGACATTTTCCTAATACGCCAATTGTTTTAGGTGGAATCTATGCAACTTTATGTTATGAGCATGCACAAAAATTTTCTCATGCTGATTATGTGCTACCAGGACCAATAGACAAAACCCTTAACCAAATAATGCCTGGTATAAAACCATTCAACTTTACTGAATATCCTTTGCCTGCATTTGATTTATATCCCCGGTTAGATTATACCTGTATTTTAACTTCTCAAGGTTGTCCTTTTCGATGTGTATATTGTGTTGTGCCCGAACTTTATCCTAAGTATATTTATCGTTCAATTGCTTCTGTGATTAATGAGATTGAGTATTATATTAGTTTAGGTGTGAAAAATATTGCCTTTTATGATGATGCCCTTTTGGCTAATCCGAATTTTAAGAAAATACTTGATGAGATAATTACCAGAAAAATGAATGTTAATTTTCATACGCCGAATGGTTTACATCCGAGACTATTGACTCAAGAGATTGCTGATAAGATGTTTCAAGCAGGTTTTAAGACTATTTATCTAAGTTTAGAAACCACAGATATGAAGATACATCAAGAGATTGACGATAAAGTTACTGCAGAAGAATTTGTTAGAGCAGTTGAATATTTGAAAAATAGCGGATTTTCCGAATCTCAACTTCATTGTTATCTTTTGATTGGTTTACCTGAATTAACTTCAGAGCAAATAATCAAAAGCATTGATTTTGTATATAGTTTTGGAGTGTCAGCACATTTAGCCGAATTTTCACCAATCCCTAATAGTCCAATATATAAACAATTAGGATTTGATAAGAACACCGACCCTTTATATCATAACAATATAATCTTTCCAGTGCTCAATAAGAAACAACAACAAGAGATGCAGGAAATAAAAAAGTATTTATCTTTAATTAGAACGAAATTTAATTAAAATCACCTGATCATATTCAGAATTTATCCACAATATTAGATTCAGATTTATAAACAATCTTTTACTCGGCTTTCTATTGTAAAAATTTTATTCATTAACTAAAGGATTTGTTCCAAACTTACCAAGTAAATTTTCCAAGCGACCTGATGAACATAGTAGGTTATACTAACGCCAATCTACTTAGAAATATAGTAGACAGTCTTATCAGTTATTTAGTTAATTATCTAAAAAACAATGGGTTAGATGATATAATCACTCATCGGAGAGGTGAGCCGGTGGGCAGCCGAGGGGCAAGCCTCTCGGCTACCGAGAGGCCTGCTGAGAGGAGAGCATATTAGATAATCAAGAGAGCCGAACATAGCGCTTACGAAAATCAGCAAATTTCTCTTTATTCACTTTTTCACTTTTATAAAAAGATAACTATCGATAATCAGAAATAAAAAGTTAGGAAGCCAGGCAGATAAGAATGGACTTATTACCATTGCTTGTCCATATGCTTTGGTGGTTTGCACTAAACCCCAATAGATAAATGAGAAGAGTAGTCCCAGACCAAGCCCAAACATTACGCCACCTTTTCTTAATGTGACGGCTAAAGGCAAACTTAAAATTATTAATATAAAACTGATAAAACTCTGCGCAAACCGATAATGGAACTCAACTTCTTGTTTTGCGGTTTCAACACCGGCTTTTTTTAATTGCTGAATGAATTGAAAGAGTTCCCAAATATTAAGTTCTTCGATAGTGCGGGTCTCTTCGATAAAATTAACGGGTTTTTCTTGGATCGGTAGAATTAAAGTATCATAATAGGTATATTGCTCAAATGTATCGGCGATAAAGATTCTTTCACCGATATTATTTGCCAGCCATAATTTATTCTGCCAGACTGCTCTTTTACCATCATAGCGCGTTTTCACTTTGCCATTCTCGTCAAATTGAACAATGATAAAGTTTGACATTGTGCCATTACTTTCATATTCTTGGATAAAATACACAGTTCGTTCATTACCCATAACAAATAGATTATGCCACTTGTGGACAATTGTCTCACTGCGTCGTTCAATTTTAATTCTTTTAAGTCTTTCTAATTTCCGATTCATCGGAATTGTAATCAATTCAAAACTCAGGAATTGAAAGATTACAAGTATTAAGCCCAAAACTAACATTGGTAAAAATAGCCGATAGATATTAATTCCCGCACTCTTGAAGACATAGATTGAGCGTTCTCGAGTTAATACACCATAAACAAAAAAACAGGCAAGGATTGTTCCCACTGGCAGTAATAGACTTACGGCCGATGGTGTGCTATAAAAATAGTATTCTAAAACAGTAAATATGGAAACTCGACGATTGATAAAATATTGTAGTTCTTCAAATAGGTCAATGATTTGATAAATGGCAACAACGGAAAGCGTTGCTAAAAAAGTATACTTGATGAACTCTTTTATGAGGAATCGGTCAATTATTTTCATTAATTTGTTTTTACTAAGAAAAATAGCCGATAGATTTTTTATTCATTGAAGTGTACATCAGAAATCATTCAACTACTTTCATTGGTCTGTTTTTACTACGAAATAGTCGATTGAGAAAATTAATCTTAATTAAGTCCATTAGTGTTTATTCGTGGTCGGGTAAAACTTAGTAAATATTGAGAAATTTTTTTCGCAAACGAGAATTCAAAAAAAGTCGTTGCCGTAAATTCAATGGCTAAAGGTAATAAGATTAAATTACTAAACCACATACCGATAAATGGCGTTGTTCGGCCGGCATCAGCAAATTCTTCACCTGCCAAAATCAGAATATAATAGACCGCAAAGAAGACTAATCCGACAATAAAACCAACACCTAACCCGCTTCGTTTAATATAACCGCCTAAACCAGCACCCCAGAACAGAAAAACAATACACGCAATGGCTAAAGCATACTTTTTTTCCAGTTCAGTTGCTAATTGATTGTATTCACTTTTCTTTGACCGTAGTTTTGCGTGGGTATCATCAAGCCGATACTTTCTTAAATTAATATCCGAGATTTGATTAAGACTTTTTATCTCTCTTTTAAGTCCTTTTATCTCTTGTTTTAATGATTTAGTCTTCGTATATAAATCGTTAAGTAATAGTTCTTGGTCTGACCGATATTTTCTTTCTCGACGATAAAATTCGACATCGATTGGCAGATTAATTACATAATTATCAAATGACAGATGTCGGTATTTTTCTCGGTCAACTAATTCGGAAATCTCTCCTGACTCAAGTTCAATAATAAAATATTTTTCATCTGGACTCGTGGAAATTTTGCCTGTTTTAGATTTAATTAAAGTTGGAATGTCGTCGGGATTTTTCTTTTCCCAGATTGTCACATCGCTTATTTTACCAGTGCGGTCATCAATTGAACCGATATAAAGCATATATCCAGGAAAATCATCTAAAAAAACTCCTTCATAAATTCTGACCGCAGGTTTTTTGCGGGCAATATCACTAATTAAATTCCTTGCACGATGATTCGCTTCAGGTAAAACATAACCATTAAATAATATCATCAAAATTGTTAACACTGAAGTAAAAACAATTAACGGAACCAAAAGTTGAAATGGATTAATTCCTGCACTGCGGATTGCAGTTAATTCATTGTCTTGGCTTAAACGACCAAAAAGCATAACTGAAGCAATCAAAATGCCCATGGGAACTGCGAATTCTAAAACAAACGGCGTGCAGTAAACCATCAGTTCAATAACTGCAAGAAAAGGAATGCCTTTTTTTACCAAGAGGTCAACTAAAAGGAAAATCTTATCTAATAAAAGAACCGCGGTCAGCACAACTACTGCAAAAATGAACGGTCCGAGAAAATCTCGTAGGACCATCCGCTGAATAATTTTCACAAGTTCAATATATTAACAAAGACTGACAATGTCAAGTAGAAGGAAGATAAT
>JAOABV010000066.1 GCA_026418155.1 candidate division WOR-3 bacterium
TAAGCCGGGGGGCAAGCCAGGGGGCATACCGGTGGGCAACCCAAGGGCTTGCCGAGAGGACCGCAGATTAGACAACCAAGAATGCCAATCACGCCCATCACTTTAATGCGCTTGTCTATCAAAAAAACAGCGGTACGGAACATTAGAAAACGAAAGACAAAGAATATGCTTATCTTTAGTTTACCAGAATTTTAACAAACATTGTCAATATCTCTGCTTACTAAAATAGATTATAACTTTTAGTTGTTTTTGAGTATCTTTTTTAAGAACTGGCCGGTATAAGACTGTGGGATTTTGGCGATTTGTTCTGGTGTGCCTTCAGCAATTATTTCTCCGCCTTGGTCACCGCCTTCTGGTCCTAAATCAATTACCCAATCCGCACATTTGATAACTTCCAAATTATGTTCAATGACAACAACTGTATTTCCTCTATCAACTAAACGATTCAAGACTGCCAGTAATAGTTTAACATCTTCAAAATGCAATCCCGTAGTTGGTTCATCTAACAGATATAATGTGTTGCCTGTGCCAATTTTAGATAATTCTTTAGCAATTTTAACTCTTTGGGCTTCACCGCCAGATAAGTTCGGTGCAGGTTGCCCAAGTTTAATATATCCTAAACCAACATCTTTTAGTAATTCAAGTTTTCTTCTAATTGCCGGAATATTGTAAAAGAAGTCTAATGCTTGAGTCACAGTCATATTTAAGACATCATAGATATTTTTACCTTTATATTTAATTTCAAGAGTTTCGCGGTTGTATCTTCTGCCTTTACATTCTTCACAAGGAATATACACTGGTGGTAAAAAGTGCATTTCAACTTTAATAATGCCATCACCAGCACAGGCTTCACATCTACCACCATAGACATTAAAGGAAAACCGGCCGGGTTTATATCCGCGTATTCGGGCTTCTTTGGTCTGAGCGAATAGTTCTCTGATTGGTGTAAAGACATTGGTATAAGTTGCTGGATTAGAACGGGGTGTTCTACCAATTGGTGATTGGTCAATATTAATAATTTTATCAATCTTATCAATATTTAAGATTGCATCATGGGCACCAGGTCTTTCTTTTGAGTTATAAAATTTCTGAGCAAGTTGTTTGTATAAGATGTCAAAAATGAGCGTGCTTTTGCCGGACCCAGATACACCGGTGATACAGACAAAAAGTCCTAAAGGAATTTTGACATCAATCGATTTGAGATTATTCTCCCGAGCACCTTTGATAATAAGGAAATTAGCACCAGGTTTTCGTCGCTTTTGGGGAATGGCGATTGATTTTTTACCGCTGAGATAAGCGCCGGTTAAAGATTTGTCATCAGCCATAATTTTAGTTGGCGGACCGGTTGCAACAACATAACCACCTTGTTCGCCAGCACCTGGTCCTAAATCAATCACATAATCTGCAGAAAGAATTGTTTCTTTATCATGTTCGACCACAATCACAGTATTACCTAAATCTCGCAATTGTTTTAAGGTGTTGAGTAATCTCGTATTATCTCTTTGATGAAGACCAATACTGGGCTCGTCCAAAATATAGACCACCCCAACTAATCCTGAACCAATTTGGGTTGCTAAGCGCACTCTCTGTTCTTCACCACCGCCCAAGGTATCCGCGCGACGGTCTAAGGTTAAATAATCGAGTCCAACTGAAATCAGAAACTGTAAGCGACGGGTTATTTCTTTAATTACTTCTTTAGCAATAAGTGATTCTTTTTCAGTTAGTTTTATCTCATTTTGGAAGAAGTTAAATGCTTGTTTTACCGACATTGCAGAAATATCCGCAATATTCAAATTATTAATCTTAACTGAGAGACTTTCTTTTTTGAGTCTTGAGCCCTTGCATTCAGGACAAGGTAGGATTGACATAAATTTTTCTGCCCATTCTCGGATTGCCTCGGATTCAGTTTCTCGGTAAAACCGCATAATATGGGGAATCACACCTTCAAAGCCTGTTTCGTCACTACCATTAAGAATAACATTTTTGACTTTATTGGGTAAATTTTTCCAAGGTGTCTTTAAGTCAAAATTATAAGTATCGGCTAAATCTTGAAGTTGGGATAAAAACCAGTGGCCTGTCACTTCGCCCCAAGGTGCAATCGCACCATCAGTAATACTTTGATGGGGATTAGCAATAACCCGCTCAACATCTACTTCCATTTTAATCCCTAAGCCATGACATACAGAACAGGCACCATAAGGTGCATTAAAAGAGAATAGTCTGGGTGAAATCTCTCCATAACTAAATCCGCAATCAACGCAAGCAAACGCACTGGAAAAGATTCGCTCCTCTTTATTATTAACTAAAACCATACACAATCCTTGACCTTCTTTTAATGCCAATTCTACAGATTCAGCAATGCGCTTGCGCAAAGCGACATCAGCCTGAGTAACGGTCAATCGGTCAATAACAATTTCAATATTATGTTTCTGGTATTTGGCTAATGTAGGTACTTGTTCAATCTCATAGATTTTATCATCAACGCGCACGCGTAAAAATCCTTTGCGCTTGATTTTATCCAATAAATCCAAATATTCACCTTTTCGGCCTCTAACAACTGGTGCTAAAATTACGATTGGTGTGTTAGATTGAATTGAGAGTATATTGTCAACAATTTGGTCAACAGTCTGCGAAGTTATCGGTTTTTGACATTCTGGGCAATAGGGAATGCCAATGCGAGCAAATAAGACTCTTAAATAATCATAGATTTCAGTAACTGTGCCCACAGTAGAACGAGGATTTTTAGCCGCGGTTCGTTGTTCAATAGCAATTGCTGGTGATAAACCGGTAATATAATCGACATCTGGTTTGTCCAGCATACCTAAAAATTGTCGCGCATAAGCAGATAAAGATTCAATATACCGTCTTTGACCTTCAGCATAAATTGTATCAAAGGCTAAAGACGATTTTCCCGAGCCAGAAATGCCGGTAATAACCACCAATTTGTTACGCGGTATTTTTACATTGATATTTTTTAGATTATGGACACGGGCACCTTTAACAAAGATATAGTCGTTTCTCATTTTGCATTAATAACAATTATAATGCTGATTTATTGGTTTTTCAAGATAAGAGAGTTGTAATGGATAGTATATGTAGTTCTTCATAAATATAACCAACAAGGAAGACGAAGGTTTAGGAAGAAAAAAGAATGCGCACAAAATTCTTGACCTTACGGGTTGTTTTAGCAAATTTCAGCCTTTACAACTTGTTATCAGAACTTATAATTTAATAAGTTTTATGAAGTTTTTAGTTGATTTTATGCTGGGAAAACTGGCACGAGAATTAAGAATGCTTGGTTTTGATGTTAAATATATCCAGCCTAATAGTCCGTTAGTATTATTACAAATTGCCAAAACTGAAAATAGAACTATCCTTTCTCGCAATACAAAACTTAAAGACTATCCAGAAGTCTTGTTTATTGAGAGTGAGATTCCGCACGAACAAATCAAAAGGGTATTGAAACAATTTAATCTTGAGAAAGAGATAAGACCTTTTAGTCGTTGTATTGTTTGTAACGAATTACTACAGTCTATAGATAAACCAGAAGTCAAAGGTCGGGTACCTTTCTTTGTTTTTCAGACCCAAAAGGATTTTTCAGTCTGTCCGCAGTGTCAAAAAATTTACTGGCGAGGTAGCCATTGGAAAAATATGCAGCAAAGAATAAAGAAGATATTGAAGTAAATTAGCGAATAATAGATTTTAATGCTTTTTCTGGGTCAAGGTTTTCTATTTTATTGCCGGTAAATTTTATAATTTCAAAGTGTAAGTGGGGTGCAGTTGATTTTCCTGAAGTGCCCACATACCCAATAATTTCACCTGGATTAACTGGTTCATTCTTGTTTTTCACTGTTTTGTAAAGATGTCCATAGAATGTTTTGTAGCCGTCGCCGTGGTCAAGTTTAATATAATTGCCATAAAATGTATCATAACCAACTGCTTCTACAACCCCATAGCCAACCGCAAAGACCGGCATTCCTAATTGAGTTGCCAAATCAATACCTTGATGGGTGCTACTAAAGCGTCGGGAAATGATATAACCCGTAGTTGGTGCATTCTGAAATTTTATTGGAGAGATTTGTTTTTCTGGTGTCCGATAGGGTTGATAGTTCTCTTCTAAAGAGGACAAATCAATCGGTGGCGGATTTTTATCCGCACCAAGCATCCGAGCGATTTTCGCTCGTTCCAGTTCTAAGTCATTGAGTCTTTTCTGAAGTTCTACAACTTTTTTATTCTCATTTTCCAGTTGAATATTACGATTATAAAGATAACGGATAGTTAAATTTTGTTGGTTGGTATAATGAAGTAAGTATATTCCTAATATAGCGAAAATTACTAATATACCTAAACCAATAAGTATTAGTCGAATCTCAAATAGAGAGAACCGATGCTGATAATGTTTCTTTTTATAAAGAGGTGTAATAATAATCTCTACCATCCGCTTCATAATCAGTTAAACTCTGATTTTATACTCTTGTATTATTGTTGGTAAATATCTGTATTATTGTTGGCAAATATCAGAAAGCCTGTCTTTCGCCCATTATTAATTTAACTAAACGAGTTAAGTCATCATCAGAATAAAATTCAATGACAACAGTGCCTTTCTGAGCAGTCTTGTTAATACGAACGCGTGTTCGTAAGTATTCCTGTAATTTTTCTTCAATATCTGTAATATGAATATCTTTTTCCCTTATAGTTGCAGATGTTTTTGCTGTTCGGACGCGCGACTTTTTTTGAGGATAACAGAGTTCTTCTACTTGTCGGACTGATAAACCCTCACGAACGATTCTTTCGCACAGCATTTCTTGTGCTTTTCTTTCCGAGAGCGCCAAAAGTGCTCGGGCATGGCCAGTAGTGATTTTACCTTGTCGCAGATAATTCTGAACTGAGTCCGGTAAAGTTAGCAGTCTTAAAGCATTAGTAATGGTCGAACGGTCTTTACCGACTTTTTCCGCAATCATCTCATGCGTCATTCCAAAATCTTCAACTAACCTTTTGTAACCTCGGGCTTCTTCAATAGGATTTAAATCTGTGCGTTGAATATTTTCAATCAGCGCCCACTCCAGCATTTCGGTTTCGGAAATCTCTTTAACAATTGTCGGTATTTCGGTTAAGCCTGCTGCTCGTGCCGCACGCAAACGTCTCTCACCAACCACAAGTTCATAAGTGATTTGGTCAGAACTTACCTGACGACGGGTCCTGACAATTATTGGTTGTAAGATACCTTTTTCTTTTATTGACGTAATTAAATCTGATAAATCTTCCTCAGGATTTTCTCGAGGCTGATAAGGATTAGGCAAAATTTCGTTGATCGGTAGATAATTAACTTCATTCGGTTCTGCGATTGGTTTTTCCGATACCTGAGGAATAAGTGCAGAAATACCTTTACCTAAAACTTTTTTCATAACCTTATCCTTCTGGCTTACAAACTGTTGAAATGTTTGTCGGATTATTATTTTTCATATGTGCTGACATTCGAGTGAGAAATTCTTGAACTAAATTACGATAAGCAGTTGCTGCCGAGGAGTTGTTATCATATTGAAAAATACTTTTACCAAAACTGGGTGCTTCGGCTAACCGAACCGAACGCGGAATAGTTGTTTCGTATACTTTGTCCGCAAAAAACTTTCTCACTTCTTCTGCAACCTGTTGGGAGAGATTAAGATGTTTAGAATACATTGTTAATACGACCCCTTCAATCTCAAGATTGTGATTAAGACTTTTTTTGACCAAATTAATCGTTTCTAACAATCGAACAATACCTTCTAAAGCATAATATTCACACTGGACTGGAATGATAATTCGGTCAGCAGCAACTAACCCATTAATCGTGATTAATCCTAATGATGGCGGACAGTCAATGATAATAAACGAATAAGAATCTCGTAAAGTATCAAGCGCTTGTTTTAGTCGCATCTCTCTTCCGAATAAGTTTACTAATTCTACCTCAGCACCAGCCAAAGCAATACTTGAAGGCAGTAAATCAAAATTCGGATTAATGTTGATACAAGCATCTTTTGCTTTATTAGCATCAATCAGAATATCATAGACCGACAATTTCACTGAGTTGCGGGCAACTCCTAAACCAGAGGTAGAATGGGCTTGCGGGTCGATATCAACTAAAAGTACTTTATGTTCTTCTTGGGCTAAGGCTGAACAAAAATTAATTGCAGTAGTCGTTTTTCCAACACCACCTTTTTGATTAGCAATACCAATTATTAATGCTGGTGCATTCATAGATTCAGCCATATATTAACTTAATAAGAATTTTAGAAAATGTCAAGTGTCTCATCTAAAGAGGTAATCTTTACCACAGTACACAAAGGACACTGGGCTTTCTCAAGACAAATTAGAATCTTAAATACGACAATTTTATTAAACGCAAAGAAGAACAGAGTTCTTCTAATCTAAAACAAAAAAATAGGGCGGAGCCCCACTTCCGCCCTACGGAGTATGGGTATGTTGTGGGAGTTAAGGGAGTGTTAGTTTCACTGTCATATAATTAATTATACTAAAAAATCGTAAAAAGTAAAGACCCTTTGTTAAATTATCTGCGTTTAACTTAATACTATAGGTGCCGACATCGTGATATTTTTCAACAAGAGTTTTTACTAATTTGCCAGTTGCATCATAAAGTTTTATCGTAACTTTGCCTGCAACCGGAATATTATAGCGTATCGTAGTAAATTTTGAAAACGGATTAGGCGAAACAGTCAAAATAAAGTTTGTGTTCTGAGTTTTGAGTTTTGTGTTATCTGTTAATATCGGCATATTTGCCATTTGAGATTTGAGATTTGACTTCGTAATTGGTGGTGTGTATCGCCAGAATTCAGAATTATTGCCACCTTTCATAGCATAGAGGCTATACTCATAAGATGCTAACGCACCACCATATTTAACTCTTCGTATTCCTGGAATTGTATCAACATAAAACCAAGTATCTAATGCAATATCATAACAACCTAAATCTTTAGTATTACCACCTTTGAAAGCATAAATTTTTCCGTCAGCAGTTGCTACTAATGCTGCGCCGTCTTTGATTTTCTTTTTTGTAGATGAGTAATTATACCCAAATTTCGCATCGGCTTTTTTCACCCAAGTATCGGGAGTATAAGCATAGAAATGATAAGTATTGCCACCAACAAACGCATAGATTGTATCATTCAGCGCGACTAAACATGCACCGCCTTTAATTTTCTTACCATCAGATGTAATCAGAGATTTTCGTTGATACCATGAATCAGTATTGGGATTATAGAGCCAAAATTCATTAGTATTACCACCTTTAAAAGCATAGATTGAACATCTATGTGCGACTAATGCGCCGCCAGTTTTAACTTTAGTTGTTTTTAATGAAAGTGATTCTTGTTCGGGAATTGATGCTCTTCTTATCCAACTATCATTTTCCGTAAGATATGCCCAAAATTCAGAAGTATTTCCACCCTTAAATGCATAGAGTGTGCGTCCCATAGCAACCAGCGAACCACCGGCTTTTACATTTCGTTTATAAATTCTTCCTTCTTCTTCGAGATAAGGAATTGGTGGTTTCGTTATCCAATCGTTGGATTCAATGTCATATTGGTAAAGATAAGAAGTGTTACCACCTTGTAATGCGTAAATTTTATTTTGCACAATTGCTAAAGCACCGCCGTCTTTAATTCCCTTACCTGGGGGCATTGTTGGAATTGTGCACATCTCTACCCAGCCCGGCACAAGCGTTGTTAATAATGCTGTGGCTAAATTGTTTGATGGCACCGCATCATTATTCAGTTTAGTTGTGCAGCGCATTGAATAACTGCCTTGGTCAAAATCCACGACGAGTGGGTCAAAACTAAGTTCAACGGAATCTCGATGCGCCAGGTCAATATACAGTGTGCTATTATAACCTGTGCCTGGAATATAAAAAGTTACAGGAACAGTAGTCTCATCAATTGAACCATAATTATGAATCCACACTTTAGGAATAACCGTATCACCGTATTGCACCGGACTTAATGGTGCAGATATAGTTTTCGCCGAAAAATCTCTAACATTGACTGTAAAATTAACTTGTAAAGTATCATTAGACCTTTCTATATCATTTTCCAGATGGACTGAGCAACGAGCAGTGAAAGTTCCCCGTATCGGTATCCATTCTTGGAATTGGACTGTATCTTCGGTTCCCGGCAAAAGAGTCTTTGAACGAACATCAAGATAGAGATTACTGATTCTTAAAGTCACATCAAAAGTTTCAATATTATAGCCGTTATTCCTCACTTTTACTTGGGGAACTATAGTAGTTGCAGTAGATTCTATTGTGCCGGTTGGGTAATCAATTTGAATAACTGCAATGTCTTTATATACTGGACGGGTAAATTGAATTGCCCGTTCACCAGCTAAAAGGTTGCCAAGCGGTGTTCCATTATAAAGATATTGTAGACCGACTGTACCTGTAGAATCTTCGATTCCTATTGTAGCACTTCGACCCCAATTATATAGTGTATCTCCCACAGCACAATCTTTATATTGTAACAAAATTTGGCCATTTTCATATAGTATGACTTGGAATGTTATAGGGTTAATGGGTCGGAGAAATCCCGGAAGAACTTGTTTTATTTGAGCATCTTGCCAAGTAATCACACAATAACGATTGGGTGCATTTCCCAAAATCTGGTAATAAATTTTTCCACCATTTGACGGAATTAAATTCAAATCATCCCAGAAAACATAAATTGTTCTATTAGGTAATGAAGTGTTAGGAAGAGAAGTATTGTTCGGTGAACTATTTCCGGGATCTGGCCCAAAACTTAACCAGCCATTAGTGCAAACCCAAACTCTATTATACGTGCGTCCATAAAAATAAAATTGGAACGGAAGAGATAGTGAATATCGAACATCATCACCAGAACCTAAGATTATGCCAGTTTGAGTAATATCAATCCAGTTATAGATAGGACCGTCAATCGTATCAGAATCGAGGTAAGTATAGCCAAAAGCATCTGGACCGCCTATAAAAGTACCTATGATACCCGATGATAAAGTACAAGACATTACTGGAGAAGAATTCGAGATATCTTTTACATAACAACCGGTAATAAGTCCGGATGGAGTGGGATAATTTGTCTTTGTATTAGGTATTGTTGATATACTATCAAATAAAGTTCTGTTTAATCCTCCAGGCCATGGGT
>JAOABV010000067.1 GCA_026418155.1 candidate division WOR-3 bacterium
AGGCACCTGCCATTGTTATGGCTTTAACTGGACAGACCTTGAAGCACTCACCGCAACCAATACATTTGGCAGTCAGAACTTTGTGTCGTTCGCCGAGTTTTCCTTCGATTGCCTTAAATTGACAGACTTTAACACATTCGCCACAACCATTGCAAACCGAAGAGATAATGGCATAAGGTCGTGCTTTAGCCCGGTCAACATAAGATTTGCTCGGACATCGATGGACGCAGATTCCACAATCAGTGCATTTCGAAAAATCCATTACTGGCAGATTATTAACCATTGTCAGAGCGCTATAGGGACAGGCGCGAATACAGATATTACAAGCAAAACAACCGACCGTGCATACATCTTTTACTGCTTTGCCTTTATCTTTTGACACACAGGCGAGATATACAAGTTTGGTTCGAGGAATTAATCTTAAAGTGTGTTTGGGACATTCTTTAACACAGATGCCACATCCGGTGCATTTTTTTTCATTGATTACCGGTAGGCGGTTCTTACTCATTTTAATTGCGCCGAATGGACAGACCGAAGCACAATGTCCAAAACCAACGCAACCAAAGACACAACTTTTGTTTCCGCCGTGCATTATATACGCCTGACGGCAATCAGTTCCACCATCATAAATAAATCGCTCCCGACACTCATCTTTTCCACCACGACAAATTAAAGCGGCAATTTTAGGTTCTTCATACTGAACTTCTTTACCCATAATTTGCGCAAGTTTTTCAGCAACTTCTTTGCCCCCAGGAAGACAACGATTTAATGGTGCATTTTCTTTGATTATCTTTTCCGCATAGACCGCACAACCAGCAAATCCGCAAGCACCACAATTAGAGCCGGGTAAAGTTGATTTTATTTTGTTCTCTAACTCGGATGACTCAACGGCAAGTTTTTTAAATATTATTGCTAATCCCACACCTAAAACAAAGCCTAATCCACCTAAAACAAAGACTGATTTAATTAGAACCGCCATTTTTAATCCCGGTTAATATCTATGATTAGTAATAGATAATAATTGATGAAGGATGATAGTTGAGATGAGACAAAAATTGATTTCATAATGAGAGTCCAAATAGTCCAATAAACCCAAGAAATGCTAAAGCCACTAAGGATGCTGAGATAAAGGCAATCGGATAACCTTTTAGTGAACGCGAAATCGGTGCGTATTCTAATCGTTCCCGAATTGCGGAAAATAGAATTATGACTAAAGCAAATCCTAAGGCTGTGCCAATTGCAAAAATAGTTGATTGGAACAGGGAGTATTTATAATCAATAACTAAAAATGTTACGGCTAAAATCGCACAATTGGTCGTAATCAAAGGTAAATAAATGCCCATTCCAACATATAATGCCTTAAAATTCTTTTTTAAGAACATCTCCACAAATTGAACTAAAGTGGCAATAACTAAAATAAAGGTTGCGGTACGGAGAAAGATTAAATCAAGCGGTAATAATAGAAAATGGTAGATTATCCAAGTTACCCAAGTCGCAATCAGCATTACGAATAGGACTGCAAAACTCATCCCAAAAGCAGTAGTCAAAGAAGTTGAGACACCGAAAAATGGACAGAGCCCAATATAACGCATTAATAGAATATTGTTAACAATGAATGCAGCAAGGAAAATTAACAAAGGATTAGTATTCATACTTTAGTCAACAGATTCTGGTTTGATAATATATTTATTAATTAATGCTTTTAAGATTCCGATTAAGAGAAATCCTCCAGGTGGAAAAATCATAAAGAGCATTGGTTGAGAGACTAAAAATTTAGGACCGATTAAGATACCAAATATTGAACCTTTGCTAAGATATTCACGCACTATTCCCATCAGCACAATCACTAAAGTAAAGCCGATTGCTTTGCCTAATCCGTCAAGGAATGAGTCAAAGACTGTATGGTGATACGCAAAGGCTTCAGCCCGACCTAAGATTATACAATTAACCACAATTAACGGGACAAACACGCCTAATACTCGATAAAGGGCAGGTGCATATGCTTGCATCACATAATCAACAATTGTCACAAAAGTTGAGATGATAATAATGAAAATTGGAATTCGAACTGAATCCAAAACAAATTTTCGAATTGCGGATACGACAATATTAGAGCAGATTAAGACAAAAGATGCGGCAACACCCATACCTAAAGCATCTTTTGCTGTTATCGAGGTGGCTAAGGTTGGGCATAAACCAATCATAATTACTAAAATCGGATTTTCGATAATAATTCCATCAGTAAGATATTTTAAGCGACTTACTTTTCGTTTCATTAGTTAATCTTAATAAATTTCTGGAACACAGTTTTATCCTGACTGAATAAACCGATAAAATATATGCCAGGATTTAATGCTTTAAGGTCAACAGTAAATCGAGATTTTGTTGGTATGGCGATTTTAGGTAATACGGACTTACCAGAAATGGTATAAATCTCAATGTAACCATTAAATTGTCTATCCTTAGTTTCTAATTCCAGATTTGTTTTGACAATGGTTGGAATTAGAATATTTAATTTAGATTGTGTGATAAATTCATTCTCAACAATTCCGACAGGTAAGACATTGATATCAATTGGTGTTGCTTCTTTACTTTTTGCACCATTATCACCATAGAATAATTTTGCTCGAAATCTGCGAGTGCCAGCAGTGGTTGGCGCCCGGAGTATCCACAGAAATTCGATGCTATCAGGTAAGTTCTGTTTTTCGTTATAATTATACGGAATAACATTTCCATTTGGGTCTTGTCGGATAATCCAGCCATCGTTTGAAGGCAGATTTCCGGTTCCATTGACTAACATTATTCCGGCTAATCGATTTGTGGTTGGTCCTAATTTGAGGATAACACTAATATTTATTTCTTGATTAACATTTATTGAGAGGGGAATATTAGGATGAAAATAAATTGTTGCCCGGCCACCTGTCGGATGATTGCCGCAGGAACCAATAGTTAAATTTCCATCACCACAAGCATAAGCCAATAAATTTGTCGTGATTAATAATATACTGAAAAGTATCCATTTTTGCATATTACAGTCCTTTCAATAATAATGAGCATTGGGTGACGAATTTTTTCGAGTGCTTAACAACGCTATCAATTTGAGCAATAAGGTCAGAGATTTTCTTTTTGGTCTTTGGGTCTTTTTCTTGCTTGTTTAGAGTTTCAAGATTAGCGCGCAGTGAATGTAGTTTGCCTAATCCGTCAAGGAGTTTGGTCGTAGTTTCTTTTAGAGCAAGATTGATTGTCTTAAAATCACTCGGCGAATTATTTTTTACTTCAATCTGGGCAGTCGTTTGTGATGTTTTAATATCGCAAACGCGCTTAACACTGATTAATGTTTTAGGTTCCGCAGTCAATTTTACGATTAAAGACTTTTCATACTCAGTAGCGCTTTTTTTATTCCAATCAGTTTGGCTGAGGATTTTGCCACCATCAACTGATATTTCAGATGCAGTAATGTCTAAGGGACAAGGGATATGTTGATTACGAACGGAAATCAATACTTTAATCTCTTCACCAATGGTACCAGAACTTTTCTCCGGAGTTATTTTAATCGTACAGGCATGAATACTTGTAATTAAACTAATTATTAATCCGATAGCCAAGGGATATGAAAATGCTAAATTTTTAGTCAAATTCATTTTTCCTCCTATAATAGAGTAATGTCAGAATTGACACCAGCACTACATAGTGATTTGATAATCGAATAGAAGATAGGATTTTTGGTATTTTATGTGTCTTTTGTCGTAAATAATGGTTATAGGACATAACGAACTTCTAAATTAGTCTGTAAAACTGGTCTGTCATCTAATAAGTCAATTCCAGTGCCGAAGAGAACAATTTGAGTTCTGGGAAATTGCCGAATAATTATTCCAAGGTCTAATTCACTGTTTTGGTCTTGATATTGTTTGTCAAATCGATGGTAATAATTGATTTGGAAGTTGGTTGGTTTAGTAGGAAGTATTGTCATTTGTAAAAATCCTACTTTGCGGTCGCTCGGTCCAAAGCGCATCCGTTCACCGAATCCTGCCAATCCTAAAAGCACTGCTTTATTACTTATTAGACTTCCCAGTTTTGTTCTTAATAGGTTTGTCCGATAATCTAAATAACTGATTATCGTATAATAAATGCGTGAATTATCAAGTTCATATCTGGGAGTCAATTCACTTATTAGAGATAAGTTTTTGGTAATCTGCAGGTTCACTAATCCATTCAATATGTATTCATTAAATGTTTTAACACGGGCAAACTGCCGGGTAAATGTTATTTGAAATTGTCGAAGGTCAAAGCCGATTGCCAAGAGACTATTTTCGCCATAATTGGCATTACAAAGTTGGCGAAAACACAATCTCTCTTCGAGCAAAACATCCTTTTGACAAAAGAATCCATTCTGACCAATATCTGTTGCCACGGTCCCGATAAATAGTTGACCATTATATTGATTCCATTTTCGCTTTATTGCGATTCCATCCATTCGGACATCGAAGATATAGCCCAATCCACTCTTGTAATGTTGACGACCTAATCTAACTTGCCATTGATTAGTCATAAAATCGGCAAAACCTTGCCAAATACCCCAAACAATTCCTGTTTTTGCAACTCGGAGTGGACAATTAATTGTATTTGCAGGTCGATATTTAACAACCATATTTAATAAAAATGACAAGTTTATCGGAGTTTTATAGGTTATTGCTGAGTTTATTTTCGGAAAATAATAATGCTTTGAAACATCAGATGATACAAAATAATATGAATTTGCCAGTTCAATGCCCCAAGCAAAATTATTATTGATTTGTCTTAAATTTCCCATTAGTTCTGAAGGACACTGACAAGCCGAATAGACTAAAGAGAAAAATAGTAAGATTCCAATAAACGGTAAAGTAAATTTTGACATTTATCGATGATTCTTCAATTTTCAATAAGTTGTATCTTTTATTGCTTGATATCGGCAGACGCGTTTACAAACACCACATAAGGTACAGAGCATAGTATCAATATGGGCTTTCCAACTGACAGTATCTAATTTAATTGCATTAAATCGACAGGAATCAACACAAACACCACATCCAGTACATCTCAAGGTATCTACGACATAGTAAGTTTTAGGCTGAGGCAATTCTTTTTTCTTGGTACAAAATAAGATAGATGTTAATAATCCGATTGCCAATAACCACCAAAATAATAGAGTCAATTTTCGCATATTATCATTCTTTCTATGTTTTAGCCATAATTATACAAATGTTATAAATCAAGGTCAATATGATTAATTGTGACATTTTCTATTGAAAGTTATTAATCTCGTTCACTTACACTTAACTTGAAATTAATTAGTATTAAAACCGTTATCGATTGGGGTAATATTCATTAAGATTGTGCGCATATGCAATTAAGTTCATCTTCATTGTGTTAAAAAAATGTAGTTACTGATTTACTTCACTTGGGTTGATGGTGATGGTATTAAGTGATTTATGCGGTATGTAATATTCAATGTTTTTCTTCATAAATTGTATCAGATTGTGGTTGTTTGATACTATCAGTTTGGAGATAATGTTTATATTTTTCAATACCGAGGCTAATGCCGTCAACAACTGCTCGAGATGAGATGGTTGCGCCCGTTATTGCTTGAATATCACCACCATCTTTGACAAGTTTTAATTCCTGATAACTCTTATTACAAAACTGGTCTTTGAATTGCGGACTCTGGATTTGTGCGCCCAACCCAGGAGTTTCTTTTAGTCCTTCAGATGCGGAGCCAATATAAATTTTCTTGATGGTCAGGTCAGAACCTAATCCAACTAATATTGGTATCGGACCACCGTAACCACGTGGACCAACCTTAAAAACAATACCAATTTTTTGATTTTGTTCATCAAGACCGAGCCAAACCGTGTCTTTAATTACTTCCTGAAAAATTTCTGCATTGGGCAAGACATCAGATAATCTGAATAGTAAGTTTTCTCGTGTTTGTTTTTCAATCTGACCTTTTGTTATGGTATAGACTCGAGATAAAAGAACAGCAGAAATTAGACAGACTAAAAATAGCGATATGACCATCCAAGTTAGTGATTTCACAGGCTACCAATAAACCCTAAATTCAAAATCGCAGATTCCCAATAAATCATAATGACAAATCTCAAAATTATAGATATTGAAATTTTCATATTATCAATTACTTTGGATTTGGGAATTTTTATACTCATTTTGCGCCGAATGCTTTGGGTTTTGTGTAACGGTCAATTAACGGTGTGGCAACATTCATTAATAAGATCGAGAAAGAGACACCTTCTGGATAACCGCCCCAAATTCTAATTAACATTGTAATAATTCCGCATCCGACACCAAAAATCCATTGTCCCTTAGGTGTGATTGGTGATGTGACATAATCTGTTGCCATAAAAAATGCGCCTAACATTAGGCCACCAGAAAAGATGTGAAAAAGAGGAGATAAAGGAGTCGGTAAAATTAGTGACAGAACTAACACAGTGCTTAGATAAGCGAGCGGGATTCGATAACTGATAAATCCTCTTATCAAAAGATAAATAGCACCGATAAGTAATAAAATTGCTGAAGTTTCACCAAGACAACCACCACAATTACCAATAATAAGATTTTTTATTACAGGCAGAGAATTCAATTGTTGAATTATCTCAGGAGATTTATTTAATTTTGCTAAAGATAAAGGAGTTGCTTGAGTAATAGCATCGTAACCTGCAAGAAAACCAGATTTTGGAGCCATCCAGGTTGTAGTCATAAGTTGCGGCCAGGATACGGTTAAGAATGCTCGTGCCGCTAATGCCGGATTAATAAAATTATAACCTAAACCACCAAATAACTGCTTGGCAACAACAATAGCAAAAGCCGAGCCGATAAAAGGTAACCATAAAGGAACTCCTGGTGGTAAATTAAATGCTAAAAGTAATCCAGTAATTACTGCACTGCCATCAAAAATCGTAATTTTTCGACCAAAGAATTTTTGAGACAATGCTTCAAATAAGACCGCAGAAAAGATACTAATAACTACAATGCCTAAAGCACGAAGTCCAAAGAAATAGATTGCACCGAGTAAAACCGGGATTAAAGCAATTACCACTGACCACATTATTGCTGAGATTGTAATCTTGGAACGAATATGAGGCGAGACCGAAACATATAATTCTTTGATTACAATCGGACGGGTATTATTTGATGTCAGTAAGGTCTGATTACTGATATCAGACGTTGTTTGATTATTTACGTTTTCTCTATTTATAGGCATCTCTCAATTCTCTTTTTGCATAGATAAATGCGTGAACTAACTTTATTTTTGCTGGACAGACATAAGCACAACAACCACATTCAATGCAATCGAACAAATTGTAGGCTTGCGCTTTTTCAAATTCTTTTTTACGAATAAAATTATTCAGTTCACAAGGCAATAAATCCATTGGACAAGCAGAAACACATCGCGCACAACGGATGCAAGGGGCTTCTTCAGATACTTTGACTTCTTCTTGGCTTAAGATAACAATACCTGATGTTCCTTTAATGATTGGCAATTCATCATTATATTGGGCGATGCCCATCATTGGGCCACCAAAGATTATTTTTGCCGGCTCTTTAATATAACCACCGCAAAAATTTATTAAATCATAAACCGGTGTTCCCAAGCGAACTAAAAGATTTTTAGGTTCACGGATACAACTACCAGTAACTGTGACGACTCGTTCAATTAATGGCTTATTAAAGCGACAGGCTTCATATACGGCCAGTGCAGTGCCAACATTTTGGACTAAAGCCCCAACATCCATTGGTAAGCCACCTGAAGGAACTTTGCGGTTGAGTAATGCTTTGATTAGTTGTTTTTCTGCTCCTTGCGGATATTTAGTCTTTAGTCCGACAACTGAAAACCTGTTATCTTGAGATATTGATTGTTTCATTACCTTAATCGCATCAGGTTTATTATCTTCAATACCAATTATAACTTGCGAAACATTGAGAATTTTGGCAATAATCTTTGCGCCCTCAAAGATTTCATTAGGTTTTTCTAACATTAAGCGGTGGTCAGCAGTTAAATACGGTTCACATTCACAACCATTAATAATTAAGGTGTCAATCGGTTTTTCTTTCGGCGGTGAAAGTTTAACATAAGTGGGAAAAGCAGCACCACCTAAGCCAACAATACCAGCATCGCGAATAATACTGATTAGTTCTTCTCTTGAAAAATTTTGGTAATCCCTTTCTTTAATATTTTCTTCCCAGATATCTTGTCCATCAGATTCAATGACACAAGTTAAGGTGCGGGTAGGAAGCACTGGATGGTCGATTTCACTTATATCAATCACTTTTCCCGAGATTGAGGCGTGAATTGGAACTGAGATATATCCTTCGGCTTCACCAATTTTAGTTCCTACTTTGACTGTATCGCCAATCGAGATAATAGGTTTTGTTCTGATGCCAGTATGTTGAATATAAGGGCGAAAGACGCGTTTGGGTATTGGAGCCTTTTCAATTGGTTTATGAGCGGATAATTCCTTAAACTCTTTAGGATGGACTCCGCCCTTAAATCCAAAAAAAGGACGATTTCTACTTAAAACTTTAAACATCGCATAATTTTAGTAAAGAATGGATAGATGTCAATAGACTGATTTACATCCAAAAATAATCATATCAAAATGTTGTTAATAAAATGGATTTCTACGGCTTGTTATTGAAAATACTGATTTTAATATTTGAGAAACTGAACTTTTTACTTATCGTGTTAATAAAATGGATTCCTTCGGATTGTTATTGATTGCTATAAAGATGCTATTATTACTATTTCGTTTCTATCAGTTTCTATTCAGTCTCTCTCTTCTCTGTGTCTTTGTGTCTCTGTGGTAAAAGTCCTTATCTCAACATATTTCTTTGCATCTTAAATCTGTGGTGTTAGCACATTGTAAATAGACTGATTTTTCTAACTTTATTATTAGTTTCGAAACAGGCTTTATTGA
>JAOABV010000068.1 GCA_026418155.1 candidate division WOR-3 bacterium
GGATATTGTTGACCGAGGTATTTATATGGCAGGTGGTGGTTCTTTGCTTAAAGGATTAGACCTTTTAATAAAAGAAGAAACCAATCTGCCAGTCTATGTTGCAGAAAATCCGATTGATTGTGTCGTAATTGGTGCCGGAAAAATTCTTGAAGATATTTCAGCACACGAAAAATTGATTCTAAAAACATAATTTTCTAAAAATTTAAAGCCAAAAATCCAGTCCTAATTATCCTAATTTTAACGGGTAATGAAGAATCGCATTCCCAACCGAATTTTGGCTATAACTTTAATATTGAGCCTAATCACTTCCTTTTTACCTATCTCATTCAAATTAAAAATAACAAAATATCCCCGAATGATATTCTTAGCACCAGTTGAATTCGTTAATAAAGTATTGACTAATATACGGCTGATCAAAAAAGAAAATGAACGATTACTCCGACTGGCAACTCAACTGGCAATAGAGAATAGTCTTTTGCGAGAAAAATTGCTTAAATCTCAGAACCCAGGGTTTGAAGATATTAATTTAATTTCAGCCAACATTATTGCTCGGGATAATGAAACTTTTAACCGATTCTTAACAATTGATAAAGGCACATCTGATGGCATAAGAGTTAATATGCCGGTGATAACTCCTGAAGGATTAGTTGGAATTATAATTGACGCTACCGCATTTCAATCGATTGTCGAAACTGCATTAAGCCCCGGGCTAAAAATTTCCGGACAAATTCTTCGAAGCCGTGTTGTCGGTATGGTTGAATGCACAAATTTTAGACGCTTCCGCTTCAAATACACATCTGCTGAAAGTGATATTATAATCAATGATACAGTCATAACTTCAGGTTTAGGTGGCATATTTCCCAAAGGTATCAATATTGGTATTGTCACTAAGATTACTCAAGACTCAACCAGTTTTTTTCAATATGTGGAACTCAAACCTTTTGTCAATTTCAACACTTTAGAAGTTGTATCAGTATTAACTAACAAATCCAATTTATTCCAAGAAACTCCTAAGCGCCAATTAAAAAATCTCAATCAGGAACTGCAGGAATTAAAAATTGAAGTTCCATTTACACCACGATTTCGTTAAAAGCATATGATATTACCAGACACACGGAAAATCAGCAATCTGATTTTTACTAAAACTCGGTATTCACAGAAATTGCTGGTTTTCTTCAGAACAAAAATTTTCTTATGAGATTATTTTTTAGCATCCTATTTATTTATATTTTATTTCTCATCCAAGTCAGTTTCGGTCAATTCCCTTTAGATTTAACAATTTTGGGATTAGTGATTTTTTCTTTATACGACACGGCTGTTTCATCTTTGATTTTAGGGATTTGGACGGGCATCCTCTGGGGCCTAATCAACCCAATATATTTTGGATTTCCTATTATTATCACCACTATAATCGCCTATGCCTGTAATAGCATCCATCGTTTTATTTATAAACAAAGAGTGTATTTAATCGGCATCGTATTAGTAGTATTAATATTTAAATATCTGATAGGACTAATCTTTACCCATAGTCAAATACGATTTACCAATTGGTTGTTATCTGTAATTGTTCTAATAGCCATTGCCTTACCTTTAGAAATTTTAATTACAAAATTATTTTACCGGTAATAGGTGATATAAAGGTATACCTTTATTGATAAATTTTGACTAATCCTTATGGAGATAGAGTTTCGGCGTAGAAAATTAATCTTTCTGATTGGACTGTTTTTACTTATCATTATCGGAAAACTCTTTCAACTCCAGATTATTGCGGGCAAAAGGTATTTTCGTCTGGCTGAAGCCAATCGGATTAGAAAAGTCTTTACTCCGGCAGCCCGCGGAAAGATTTTTGACCGCAACCGTTCAATTTTAGCCGATTCCCGACCTGCCTTTGCTTTATCTGTAATTCCCTGCGAAATGGACAGCCTGACTATGAATAATCTTATGGATTTTGCTCAGATTGATAATCTCAGAATAAAAGATTGGCTGACTAATTTTGCTTATCTTCGAACACCAATAAAGATAAAGAGAAATCTCGATTTATTAACAGTATTAAAAATCGAAGAAAATTCCAAGATTTTACCTGGGGTTTCGATTGAAATTGAACCAGTTCGCACTTATCCCCTTGGACCATCCTCCGCACATCTAATTGGCTATTTAGGTGAAGTTACACCTGAAGAGATGAAATCTGATACTTATTATCGGCCCTGGCATTATACCGGACGCTCAGGGATTGAAGCCCAATACGAAAAATATTTAAGAGGCAAAGAAGGTATCCGTTATGCTGAAATTGACGCCGCTGGCCGTGAAATCGGACCTTTACCGGAAAAACGAGAAGTATTACCGGTTGCTGGCAACGATATTTATCTCACCATTGATGCTGAATTACAAAAATTATCTTATGAACTGATTAGTAAATATAAACGCGCGGCAGTAGTTGGAATTGATTTGAAAGATGGCGGCATTTTATGTCTGGTTTCACAACCCAGTTTCAATGCTGAATTATTAACTCAAGGCATGGCAAGTAGCGAATGGCAAAAGATTATCAAAGATAAATCCTCGCCTTTGTTAAATCGGGCTTTAATGAGTTCTTATCCACCTGGTTCAACAATTAAACCATTAATTGCTTTGGCTGGTTTAGAATCAAATCTGATTGATAAAGAAACACGCTTCTCTCCTTGTCAAGGAAGTTTTCCTTATGGTAATCGGAAATATAAATGTTGGACCAAACACGGCTCACTCAATTTGACCAATGCTATTGCTTATTCTTGTAATATCTATTTTTATCAACTTGGGTTAAAATTGGGTTTAGACCGACTCACTTCTTATCTTCTGCAATGGCGAATTAATGAGAAAACTAATATTGATTTACAACCGGAACGTGCGGGCAATGTGCCGACTCGCGAGTATTTAGATAAACGATATGGCAAAAACCAATGGACATCTGGCGTGATTCCTAATCTGGCTATTGGCCAGGGAGAAATTTTAGTCACTCCACTACAACTGGCCGTGCTCTATTCAGTTATTGCTGGTGACGGTGAATTTTATGAACCGCATCTCCTAAAAATGATTAAAAATGGCGATAAGATTGTTTATGAATTTACCCCGAAAAAAAGAAAAATCCCTATAACATTAGAAAATATTAAAATTATTAAACAAGCCTTAATAGATGTTGTTAAGTTTGGCACAGGCGGTGGTGCATATTTACCAAGTGTCACAGTTGCTGGTAAAACCGGCACTGCGGAAAATCCACCCCATCCTGACCATGCCTGGTTTGTTGGTTATGCCCCGGCTGAAAATCCGGAAGTCGTATTCTGTGTTATTGTGGAAAATGTTGGCAAAGGCGGTGCCATCGCAGCACCTATCGTTCAACAACTCATGCAAAAATATTTTAGTTTGAAGAATCAAATCACCCATAATGAATAAATTTCGTTTATCTCCCATTCTGGTTATCAGTTTAGTTCTATTTATAATTGGCGCGGTCACGATTTATAGTGCAGTTGGTAAAACATTTTTTCTGCGTCAGATTATTTGGTTCTTTATTGCCCTTATGGGATTAATTATTGCTTATCAAATTCCCCGGCGATTTTGGGAAAATACGGCAATTTATTTTTATCTTCTGATGTTAATCCTTTTAATAGCAGTATTGATTATCGGCACAGGCGTTGGTTCAAAACGATGGTTTAATTTAGGATTTATCAATTTTCAACCAAGCGAATTTGCCAAATTAGCGCTAATTATTTTCCTTGCGCAATCTTGGGCAAATAAGCCAATTTCATTTAGAATAAAAGATTTGTTTTTACCTGTCGTCGCCGTAATTACCTATTCGGCATTAATCTTTTTAGAACCGGATTTAGGCACTGCCTTAATATTTTTACCAATACTGGCAGTAATGTTATATTGGAAAGGATTATCTTTATTTCATATCTTTTTACTCTTCTCCCCTATTTTAAGTTTCATCGCAGGGTTTTCTCTTTATCTTTGGATTCCGTTTTTTATTATCTTGTTGATTATCTCTTATCGAAAAACAACGCTTTTCAATTGGCTAATAATAATTATTGTAAATATCTTTGCTGGTCTCTTATCACCGATAATCTGGATGCACTTAAAAGAATATCAAAAAGCCCGCATCTTGAGTTTCTTATCACCTTGGCTTGACCCTAAAGGAATGAGTTGGAATCTGATACAATCTCAGATTGCAGTTGGTTCAGGTCGGTTATGGGGAAAAGGCTTTTTATCTGGCACGCAGAAAAAATTGGCATTTTTACCGAATCGGCATAATGATTTTATCTTTTCAACTTTTGCTGAAGAATTCGGATTCTTTGGTTGCATACTCCTCTTACTTCTCTATTTTTATTTAATCTACCTATTGCTGATGACCGCACGAAAAACCCGAGATGATTTTTCCAGTCTGACTGCGATTGGCTTATTTGCTGTTTTAACCTATCAAGTATTAGTTAATATTGGAATGGCATTAGGACTTTTGCCCATTACCGGACTTGCACTACCCTTTTTAAGTTATGGTGGTTCGTCTCTACTCTTTTATTTTATTGCGATTGGTATTATACTAAATATTCGTTATAAAAGCGAATGAGCAAACATAAATTAAATATTAAATACCAAATATTAGTTGTCAAAATAAGAAAAAGATTCAAACCTGACACCATCAATATTTCTATTTTTAGTTTTTTATTTTTGTTAATCTATGCTTAACTTAAAACAATTGACCTTAACCGAACTTAAAGCAATGGTCAATAAAATTGGTTGGGAAAATTATCGGGCTCAGCAAATCTTTACTTGGCTTTGGCAAAAAGGAATTACTGAGATTAATCAAATGACAAACCTATCTAAACAAAAACGAGAACAACTTAAAAAAGATTATTATATCAGTTACTTGAAAGTATTAGACAGAAAAATCTCAATTGACGGTGCGCAAAAATTTCTGTTGGAACTGGAAGATAGCAATAAAGTTGAATCAGTCTTCATTCCTGAAGGCAAAAGAAGAACGGTCTGTGTCTCAACTCAAGTCGGCTGTCCTTTACAATGTTCCATCTGTTATACTGGGAAAATCGGTTTTATAAGAAATCTCAAATTTTATGAGATTGCAGACCAAGTGCTCCAAGTTCAATTATTAACTAAGCAAAGAATTACTAATGTTGTTTTTATGGGTATGGGAGAACCGTTTCTTAATTACGAAGAATCCATAAAAGCAATTGAACTTATCAATTCTGATTATGGACTAAATATTGGTGCTCGACATATAACAGTCTCTACTGCCGGAATTGCGGACCGAATTTATGATTTTGCTGAATTTCCTTTACAAGCCAAATTAGCTATCTCCCTTAATGCCACAACCGACGAAATTAGGAACAAAATTATGCCGATTAACAAAAAGTATCCCTTAGAAAAATTATTTGAAGCAATCAGATATTATTCAGCCAAGAAAAAGAAACGAGTAACTTTTGAATATGTGTTGATAAAAGGGGTTAATGACCATTCCAAAGATATTTTGCGATTACAAAGATTAATTGACAAAATCCCTTGCAAGATAAATATTATTCCATTTAATCCTTTCCCCGGTTCTGAATACGAAAGTCCAAGCATTGAACAAACGAAAGCATTTGTTGAGAAACTTTATCCCAAACTACCTTGTGTTACAATTAGAAAAAGCAAAGGAACAGACATTCTTGCAGCTTGTGGTCAATTGGCAGGAAAATCTATTTGAACATAATTAAAAATTTGTGCTTATCTATTTGTTTTTAGCAAAACCTTGTATTACTATCTCTTTAATCGCATCCATAACTTCTTCATTCAATCCTTTTGCCTGCCAAATTTTCTTAATTTCTGTCAAACGCTGAGTTAGTCGCATTGGGTCTTTATGATAAAATTTCTTAAAGACACTGAAACATTCTCGAGCAAAGTCTTTATATGCTTGATTATAAATCGTCGGCACCACAAGTTCACCTAACTTCTTTTGCACTTGCTCCTCAATCGGTTCAATCTTTATTCGGTATTTTAGAAACTCACCTGCCATCATACTAATCTTTTCTTTGGGCAGGGGTTTTGGCTTAAGCAGTCTTTTCTGTTCGGTGCGCACAATCTTATAAATAATACTTCTAATCTCACTTACAATTCGCCAATTTAGTTCCTTTGACCGATAATACTTTTCAAAAATTGTTTCAACTTGAGGATTATCATAATTATCAATCAATTCTTTGACAAAAGTAAAATAGGGTGTCTTCTGGTCTTCAGTAAGTTGATGATTAAAGAGTAATTCTTTAACTTTCTTATCAACTTTAATTTTAATTCGCTCCCAATCCAGTTTGGGAAAAGGTGCTTTGGGATATTGAATTTTAGTCTCATATAATGCCGTATCCCGGTCAACCTTTTGCCTCATCTGAGGAGTCAAAGTGCTGGGCATTTCAATTTGGCTCAGAATCTTTTCGTGTTCTATTCTAAAATCAATCTGCGCCAACTCTTGAAAGAACTTAGGCCATGGCACCTGACAGACTTTAAGATAACGAAGAATAATGTCCAGAGAAGGTTTCTTTGTTCTGCCGTTTTCTAATTCTGAAATATGACAATATCCTCTCTTTTTTGAAAGCCCAATCCTTTTAGCCAATTCGGCTTGAGACAACCTGGCTGACTTTCGATACTTTGCTAAGACCTTGCCTAATTCTTTATAAAAACTTTGTGTCTCTTCTGTCATATGTTTAATTCAATTCCTATATTCGTATTATTCAGCACATTTATATAATTCGTGGATAAAATTATACCTCTTAGGCATAATAAAATCAATGACAAATTTTATCTAACCCACTAATAACCAATAACTAACAACTAATCACTATTTACAAGGGGTATAGTGGGGTACATCAAACAGGAGATACAGAACCAGGGCAAAAAGCATTTTTAGATTCTCTGCTATTAAGACGCGTAAAACTCAAGATAAAATTCCGCATAAAAGAACCCTTAGATAAATGCTTAAAAGATTATTTGATACCGAGTTTAATCGGTCGTTTCTTATGACTTATCGCAGGTCGCATCTTACGCCTCTAAACTCCTCGCTTATCAGGTCACAAACCAAGTCATCAGATAACACATTCGGAAAACTGTGAGCCTCAAATAAAAAGACTCGGATACATATTTTATATATTGTTTGTTGCAATTAAGACCGCTAAAGTCTTTTTTTTAATCTTTAAATATTTAATCACCAATCATTCTTGGTTCTCCTAATACTCCAGCGGCAATTCCGCCAATGATGAAATATCAAATTTTATACTTTTCTAAGAAAGCAATAACTTCCTTAAAGGCATTCTCTAATTTAACCTTGTCGGACATTTATCGTTTTTTATTCCTTTTTAGTCCAATTTTTAGTGAAACCGGCTCATCCAAAAGAAAATTATCTCGTAATTCGTTTGCAAAACCGACAAGTGTCTCCATCATTTTAACACTTTTTTTAATGGATAGTTTTTGGAGAGATGCAATTCTTTCTTGTTTTAGCCATTCAAATCGTTTTTTATTAAAAAGACCTTTATTGCCTTTTATCATAACTTCAATTTTATCTGAAAACTGCTATCAAGCAAGTGATAATCTGGAGTTTATCGCTCGGCATTTTATTGTATTTTACTCTTGCAATCCACTTCGTGCAAGAAATCGATAAGAAGATTTGTTTTTGGCAAAATATCATCCCTCTCTAATAAAGAAAATGTAAGTTGTTTAGAATATTTTTGTCGCCGATTTCTTGAGAAAGTTGTTTAACCGAATTTTTAATATAAGCAAAATCTAATTTCTTTCCCATTCGCTGAACAATAGTTTTTATATCTGCTTTATCAATGTCTTCAAATCTAACCAATTTATAAACAATAACATCTTCTGGTGTTGCTATCGCAACTCGAGTATTGAACATCTTAATTTTTTTTGCCCGTTCAATTGCATTTTGGTCTATCGAATAACTGGAAATTCTTACATCACAGGATATTGATTTTGTATAACGAACTTTAATTGGCAGAAATCGTCTTAATCTACTAATTATCTTTGGTTCGGAAGATTCTGAAATTAAAAAACCATTTGCTCTTAATGCTTTTAGAAAATCAGCAATGTTTTCAATAGAAAGTAAAACGACAACATCGGCATCGAGCGTCATTCTCGGTTTTCCCCATACTGATGCCGCAATACCACCGATTATAGCATATTTGATTTTAAATTGTTCAAGAACTTTTACGAACGCCTGAATCATTTCTTCCATTTCGTTACCTCTCTTAAAAGTAATTCTGTTTGTCGAATAGATTCTTGTAAGGTCAACTTCTTCAGTTCTCGTAATTCATTTTTTCTTAAATCCTTGTAGCCATTAAAAGGCTTAGCACCTATTGGCTTGCTTTTGCTACCTCGTTGCTTTGAATAGTGTCTCTGCTCTCTTTTTCGTTTATTAGTATTTATTTTAGGCATTATTCTTATCTGAATATTTTATGAACTCTCGTTATTTAATAAAATATTGAGAAAAATATAGCACTTTTACTAATATCTTTACATATAATTATAAATAAGTTTACACTTACTCTTTCAACCCACTTCGTGCATAAGATTCAATGATTTGTTTTTGGGCAAAGAAGAAGAGAATTACTAATGGTAAAATTGCTAAAGTTGATGCTGCCATTAACATTGGATAGTTAGTAGAAAATTCTCGGGAAAAATACGCTAATCCCACTTGTAATGGTCGAATCGAATCTGAATGAGTTACTATCAAGGGCCAAAAGAATGAATTCCAACTGGCAATAATATCAAAGATTGCAATTGTGATAATCGGCGCTTTGGATAAAGGCACAACAACCTGCCACAGGGTTCGAAATTGACCACAACCATCAATCTTTGCTGCATCAAATAAATCTTGAG